>CAZTDK010000679.1:0-4028 GCA_964611965.1 uncultured Binatia bacterium (SeqCode)
GCTGCCCCCATACAGCGGCGCATCGCTGTTCAAGCTCTCCGTCCAATAGCCGGCGGCGGGGACGCCGATGCGGTAGTTGTGACGCGGCAGCGGCGTGAAGTTGCAGGCGATGACAAGAACGTCGGCCGTCTCCTTGCCGCGGCGCAGATAGGTGAGCACGCTCGCCTCCGCATCGTTGCAGTCGATCCACGCGAAGCCGGCGGGGTCCGTGTCGAGCTGATGCAGCGCGGGCTCCCCACGATAGAACGTGTTTAAATCACGCACCCAGCGCTGTGTGCCACGGTGCCGCGGCAGATCGAGGAGATGCCACTGGACACTCGACTCGTGGTTCCACTCGTCCCATTGGCCGATCTCGTCGCTCATGAACAACAGCTTCTTGCCAGACTGGGTGTACATGTAGCCGAGCAGCAGGCGGAGGTTGGCGAACTTCCGCCAATCGTCCCCGGGCATTTTGCGGAGCAGCGAGCCCTTGCCGTACACGACTTCGTCATGTGACAGCGGCAGCACAAAATTCTCCGCGAACGCGTAGACCTGCCGGAAGGTCAGCTCGTTGAGGTGGTACTTCCGGAAGACCGGGTCGCGTGCCAGGTAGTGGAGCGTGTCGTGCATCCAGCCCATGTCCCACTTGAGACCGAAGCCCAGCCCGCCAACGTACAACGGGCGCGAGACCATGGGCCACGCCGTGGACTCCTCGGCGATGGTTTGCACGTCGCCGTGCACCTTGAACACTTCCTCATTGAGGCGCCGCAGAAACGCCACGGATTCGAGATTCTCGCGGCCGCCGTACTGGTTCGGAATCCACTCGCCGGGCTGGCGTCCGTAGTCGAGGTAGAGCATCGAGGCGACGGCGTCGACGCGCAGGGCGTCGGCATGATACGCCTCGAGCCAGAACATGGCGTTGCTGATGAGGAAGCTCTGGACCTCGTGCCGCCCACAGTTGAAGATGAAGCTGTGCCATTCCGGCGACACGCCTTGGCGCGGATCGCCGTGCTCGTAGAGATGCGTTCCATCGAAGAAGGCGAGGCCGTGCTCATCGGTCGGAAAGTGTGACGGCACCCAGTCGAGGATCACGCCGATGCCACGCTGGTGCAGGATATCAATCAGATACATGCAATCCTGTGGCGTGCCGTAGCGGCTGGTGGGTGCGAAGTAGCCGGTGGTTTGATAGCCCCATGAGCCATAGAATGGGTGCTCCATGATGGGCATGAGCTCGACGTGGGTGAATCCCATCTCGGACACGTAGTCGGCGAGGGCGACGGCGAGTTCGCGATAGGTAAGCGAGCGGTTGCGGTCCTCGGGCACGCGCCGCCACGAGCCCGCGTGCACCTCGTAGATCGCCAGCGGCGCGTCGAGTCGGTTGCGGGATCCGCGCGCCGCCATCCACTCGTGGTCACCCCACTGATACTCCAACGACCACACCTTCGAGGCGGTCGCCGGCGGAATCTCGCAATGGAAGGCGAAGGGATCGGCCTTGTCGACCTGGTAGCCGCCGTAGCGCGAGGCGATGTGATACTTGTAGCGCGTGCCCGGTGCGATGCCGCTGATGAACCCCTCCCAGATGCCGGAGGAGCCGCGCGCTCGCAGTGGATGCGTGGCGATCTGCCAATCGTTGAAGTCGCCCATCACGCCGACGCGCTCGGCGTTGGGGGCCCAGACGGCGAAGTACGTGCCCTCGCTGCCGTCGCGCCGCCCCGGGTGCGCACCGAGCTTCTCGTGCAGATGGAAGTGCGAGCCCTGATTGAAGAGATAGAGATCGTCGTCCGTGAGTAGCGTCAGGTCGTAGCGGACGGGCATCCTGTCTCCTTGCCAATGCGGAGGTTACGTGCGCTCGAGCAGCTCGAGCGCTCCGCGCAGCGGAATCCTGACCCAGTCGGGCCGGTTGTTGAGCTCGTAGCCGATTTCGTAGACGCTCTTGTCGAGGAGCAGGACGCGCAGCAACGTGGCCAGATCGGCGCGCGAAGGGGGCAGGAAGCTGGTCTCGGTGCAGTCGTGCAGATACGCGCGCAGAAACGCGGAGCTGACCCAGCGTTGCCAGAATCGCGCCCATGCATCGAGAACCGGGACATCTTCCGGTCGAATGCTGCCGCCGCCGGCGGCGTTGAACAGCACGGTTTGCGCGGCGTAGTCGAACGAGCGCAGCATGCCGGCGACGTCCCGCAACGGCGAGCGCTTGGCGCGGCGCTCGCTCAGTGGGCGTGCCGGCTCGCCTTCGAAGTCGATGATGACGAAGTCCTTGCCGGTGTGCAGAACCTGTCCGAGATGGTAATCGCCGTGGCAGCGAATGCGCGCGCCGCCGAATTTGTGACCGACGATGGCGCGCAGTGCTTGCAGCGCCGTGTCTTCGAGCCCGAGGAGCCTGGCAGCCTCCGGCGCCACCTCCGCGGGCAGCGCCGCGTGGCGTTCGCGGAGGAGCTGGAAGACGGCCGCGGTCAGGTTGCGCATCGACTGATATTGCGAGCGTTGATACAGCGTGGTGAACGGCTCTGGTGCGAAGGCAGGGTTGTCGCGCACCGACGCCAGAGCGATGTGCAGCTCCGCGGTCCGCCGTCCGAGCAGACGGGCGGACTCGACGTATTCACCGAGCATCTCGGCCACCATTGGGGGCGGGTCTTGTTGCGTGAGTGCCAGTACGTCTGCATCGGGGAGCGGCACCGTCTCCGTCCGGCGCACCAACGCGCGCTCGAAGTAATGCTTCAACTGATCCAGGGTGTAGCGCCAGGCGTCGCCCTCGTTGGCGACGAAGCCCTGCAGAATGGCGAGGGTCATGGGCTCTCGTCGTGGGACGCGGTATTCGAGCGCGCCAGCCACCGGCGCGGTGTGCACGAAGGTGTGATGCTCGGTCAGGGCACGCGACACTTCCAAGTCCGGGTTGACGCCTTCCGCCAGACGACGGAACAGCTTGAGGATCAGCCGCTCGCCATAGACGATCGAGGTGTTGCTTTGTTCGGCGCGGAGCACCGTCGGGGGGAGCGGCGTGTCGGGGGGGCCATGCAGCGAGCGGAAGGCGCGCGTCGGTGTCGCGGTCAGTTCGCCCGCCGTGCCGCGCAATTGACGACGGCGCGCGATCGCATCGAGCAGGCTGGCGCACCAGGCGTGGTCTTCGACCGCATCGTACAGAATCCCCGCCACGATGCCGTTCCTGCCATGCACGTGCAGCTCCGCCACGACTGCATACGGGGTGGCCTCGCGGATGTGCGCGGCACGGTGGCCCGAGGCAAAGGTCACGGGCAACGCATAGGTTTCCATTCCTCCCAGCGCATAGTCCACCTGAATCAATGCCACGACGGCGGCGGCGCCGTCGTTTGGAAACGCAATCGTGTCGGCGATCGTGGCCGCCCGAATGTCCAACCCTTTGCCGCCGAACCAGCGGCGGGTGCGCAAGAAGGCGGGGAGCGCGTTGTCCAGGGCCGCCTTGCTCGCCCCATCGAAGATGCTTTCCCATATCCCGGCAGTCTGCAGCACCGGGACGCGCGCCTCGACACTGGCCGCCGTCTCCACAGCCGCCGGGTGACCGGATTCGAGGGCGAACCAGTAAAACATATGCGGGCCGAGCGTCAGGAGGTACGGCAGCTCGCCAATCGCCGGGAACGCCGTACGCCCAAACAACTCGACGGGCACGGCGCCGCGGTAGGCGGCGAGATCGAGCTCGACGTATTGCACGAAGCGGGACAGATTGGCGACCACCAGGAGCTGCTGGTTGCCGTAGCAGCGGATGAAGGCCAGCACTTTGCGATTGCTCGGATGCAGAAACTCGATGCTGCCGCGGCCGAAGGCCTGGTAACGCTTGCGCAGCCCAATCAGCCGTTTCATCCACCATAGCAGCGAGCGCGGGTTGGCTTGCTGCGTCTCGACGTTGACGCTCTGGTAGTGATACTCGGGATCGACGACCACCGGCAGATAGAGCCGCTGCGGATTGGCGCGCGAGAAGCCGGCGTTGCGATCGGCGCTCCATTGCATCGGCGTGCGCACGCCGTTGCGGTCGCCGAGATAGAAGTTGTCGCCCATGCCGATCTCGTCGCCGTAGTAGA
>CAZTDK010000680.1:0-4019 GCA_964611965.1 uncultured Binatia bacterium (SeqCode)
AACGGCAAGTGGAGAAAGTCGAACACACGGCGCATTTCGTCTTCCGGGTGTTGCACGAGCTGCTCGTAGGCAACCTGGACCCGGGGCACCGCCGCTTCACGCAGCAGGCGCGCCATTGCCGGCACGTAGCGGTTGAGGATCGGATTGAACTGGCGGGCCGCCGCGTAGTCGCCATCGAAAAAGGAATTGGCGTAGGAGCTGAAGATCGCGGCGGGATGGCGCGTCAGCACCACGAAGCGCGCCTGCGGGTAGAGCTTGGCGATGAACGGCAGGATCAACCCATTGGCCGGCGTCTTGTCGAGAAACAGCGGCTTACCCTGGCCGCGCGCCGCCAGCATGCGCCCGTAGAGAATGTCGGCGTAGGCGCGGCAGGCATCAAGGTAGTCCTGTTCACCGCGCGGCAACTCGGCCACGAACTCACGCGTCGCCTGGGCCGCTTGCAAATGATCGAACGGCGCAGCGTCGACGCTGTCGTAGAAGCCGAGGTGTGCCAGCGGCGTGAGCAGGTGCGGTTCGGCGCGACTGTAGATGGCGGAGTGCGAGCTCAGCATACGCATGAGCAGCGTCGTCCCCGAGCGCGGCGCGCCGATGACGAAGAGCAGCCGCGACTCCATCGGGTCAATCACAATGCTCATCAAAGACTACCACGGTGGGCTCGAGATCCGTTTCGCTTGCTATTGCGACCATGTTGCTCCTGAGTCAAGGTTTGCGACGGCACCGCATAGCGACCCAACGGGGAGCGGTCGCCCTGAAGAGACGCCGGGCGCAGCCCTCAGTCCTTGCCACTCAAGTAGTCGGCGAGGATCCCACGGGAATGCTCGTCCTCGTGGCAATAGACGCAGAGATTCTCCCAGTTGCTGCCGTCGGGCGGGTTGTTGTTGTGGTTGCCGTCACGGTGATGCACGGTGAGCAGGTGCAGCGTCGACGCATCGAACTCGCGCGCGCACTTGGCGCAAATCCAGCCGTGGAGCTCCAGCGAACGGGCGCGATACGCCTGGGCGCGCGTCGCCGCCGCGGCGCGCGCGGCGCGCACCAGATCAGTTGCCGGCGGCGCCGGCGCCGCCGTGCCACGGTGCCGGCGGGGGCGAAAGGTGCGGGTCATGGAGATATTTCTAGCAAAAAAAGCGCGCGGAGCACGATGGGAGATGGCCGGCACCGGGAACGGTCGGCCATCGGCAATCAGCCATTAGCTGCGGGCGTGCCCACAGGCTCGTCGGTCGGTGGCGCGACGCGCGGGTCCTTCGCGTCCGGCGCCAGCTGGCTGAACACCAACAGCTCCTTGCGGTTCGTCGTCGGGTCGTTGACGGTGAGGTGGACACCGGTCTCCTCGTACGAGCGCAGGCGCGCCGTCATACGGACGATATGCGGGCCGGCGGTGAGCAGCATGGGACCGGTGACCGGCTTGTCGTCCACCGTCAGCGACACATCACCTGAAGGACGCGTCTCGGCGCCGAGGAGATAACTGCCTGGCCGTTCAACATTCCACGTCCCCTCCCACTCGCCGCGGCACGGAGGCTTGTCCAAGGCGAGCGGGAAGCGACAGGCGTCCGGCAACAATCCAAAGGCAATTGCCGGCTCGATGCGTTCGATGAAGGGAACCTTCGCGTCCCCCCGGTAGTAGCGCGCACGGACGCCGGACTCGAGCGGTGTTGCGGTCTCCGGGACCGGCACTTTGCACGCCGTAAAGCGGAAGTGCGGCGCGATGTCGGCATCCGTCAAGCGCGCACACTCGGCGGTGGGAAAGCGCGCGCGCAGCAGACGCACGAGATCATCGTGCTCGAACGGATTGGCGATCAGCACGCGCAGGTCGCGCCCCGTCCATGGTCCGCGCTGGCCGCTGAGCAGAGGCACCAGGTCGCTGGTCACCGATCCAGGCACGCGGGTGCCGCGCAGCCACTCGAAATCGCTGGGCAGGAAAAAGTTCAAATTGTCCGAAACAAAAAGCATATACGCATTGTCTGGCAGGCTGTGGAGGTAGCGAATACCAAGCGTGTAGTGGTTCTGAAAGGTGCGACGGACGGTAAGATCGTTCATTAACTTGCGTACATAAATGTTGAAATTGTCGGCGAACGCCAACGACACCGTCGCCACGCCCAACAGCACCAACACGGGGCGCGCGCCGCGTCCGAGTCGCGCGGAGAACATTTGTCCGACGCGATCCATGACAAAGGCGGCCAGCACGAAGATCAGCGGAATGATCCCCTGCAGGCGGCGAATGTCGAAGTTGTGCACGAAGATCGTTCCCATCACCAGCAACACCAGGAACATCAACGCGAAGAACCCCTGCCAGCGGTGTCTGCCCCACACCACGCAATACACCAACCCCAGCGTCAGCAACCCGCCCGACACCGGGTCGAGCATCGGCTTGCCCGGCAGGTTGAAGGTCCCCGAGTCGTCGCCCACATGGTTGAACATCAGGGCCGTCTCCCGGGCGCGGCTGATACGTTGGGCGATCATGGTCTTGGTATCGGTGTTGTAGTACGTCGTGTCGTCGGTGGCGCGCACCATCGCTTCGAAGAAAAACAGCGGATTCGTCCGCAGCTGCGTGGCCAACACGATCAGCAGTCCGATGGCGGCCACCGCCGCCAGGCCAAAGCCTGCGAGCTGTTGGCGAAGAACGCGCCCCGCCACCGCACGGGCCTCGGGATCAGCGGCGCGCCGCCAGCGCTGCAGGTGGAGAAAGAGGCTGACGGCGAAAAATATGCCGACGAAGAGCGACGTGCCCCGGTAGCCGGCGTAGGTGAACAGCGTGTAGCCGCAGAGAAACCCGATCAGTGGATACGGCGCCAGCCCGCCGCGTTTGTGCACGCGAACGCACAAGTAGAGAACGCAGACGACGATGAGCGTCGTCGGATAGACAGCATGCGCCAGGCGCGCGTAAATGAGGTGCCAACGACACGTCGCAAACAACGCCGTCGCCAGCAGCGCCGCCGGCCGCGAGACCAGCTCGCGGACCAGGAAGAAGAACGGAATGATGGTCAGGAAGCTGACAAAGGCGAACGGCAGACGCAAACCCATCACCGACATGCCGAAGAGCTTGAGACCGAGCGCGCCCAACCAGCGGTCACCGACGAACTCCCACGGCCGTGAATCGCCCGTCAGGATGTTGTAGGCAGCCTGGCCCGACTGCGGCTCCTCCACGGCACAGACCCCTCCCGGAGGCGGAAAATCAGCATAGCGATAGAAGCGTAGGAAGAACCCGAGGCCAAGGATGAGGAGAAACGCAACCAACTCCCACCGCAGCAGCGGCTGGGTATTGATCGGTGCCGGTTTGCGTTCGGCCAGTGCCAGCCCGGTGCACCACACCACAACCCCGACGAAGGACAGCGGGGCAGCAAGATCAAAATACTGCAGCCACCCGGTGCTCAATCGGTAGACCGCCCAACCAAAGACGCCCAGGCCGATGGCGCTGACGACCACCCCCGGCCACGCGAGCCGCGCGGTGGATGGCGGCGTGGTTTGCGTCGCGGTCTCCGTGTCCCGCGGCTTACCAAGCAAGACTGCGGCAGCGATCGCACCGAGCACGACCGCGGGATTCGCTTCGTCCCAATGCTGTCCTGCGTAGATGTACCATTGGGCGGTGGCGCAAACCGCCAACGCCGCTATTGCCGCGACGAAGCGGACCCACGAAGGCGCACTTGCCCTTTCGCTGACGGTTCTGCGCTCGAGCGTACCGGCCGCTATCACCACGGCAAGCGGTGGTAACATGTACGGCTGGGTCCGACAAGCCGCGCCCGGCCCCCCAGCTTCAATCGGGGCTGCGATCTACAATATCCTTCATTCTGCCCTCGACAATGTGGTAGATGTTCAAAGTCCGTTGGCCCGGACCTTGCGGCCGGCATCGCCGACCTGCTCCGGGACCGCGACGGATGGGGGTTCACAGGCTGCGAAAGGGGGAGGCATGAGGTCGAAGCGCTACACAGCCGGGTGCATCGCACTGATCGGTGCACTCCTCTGTCCAACCGTCACGGCCGCTGCCGACTTCGTCACGTGGGTCATGACGTCGCCGATCGTCAAGG
>CAZTDK010000681.1:0-4019 GCA_964611965.1 uncultured Binatia bacterium (SeqCode)
CGATACACGTGCCGTTGCCGACGCGGCCACAGCCTTCGCGCGCGCCGAGGCGGCGGCGATCTTCTTCGATCTCGGAGTCGAGCAGACGCCGTTTTCGACGTTGATCGCGTATCTCATTCGTGTCCTCCTGACGCTCACCGGCAACCTGGGCCGCTGCGGCGGCAACGTCTTCTTCGAATCGTTCACGCCGCCGGTGGTCGATGCGCGTCGCGTGCGTGAGCCGGAGCGTGCGCTGGCCTCGGGGATTCCGGCGATTCGCGCCCTCGGCAACTTCGGCATGCTGTCACCTACCCTGGTGCCGGAGGAAGTGCTGGTCGATCATCCCGAGCGCCTGCGCGCCCTGATCGTCGAAGGGTGCAACCCGTTGCTCTCGTACTCCGATACTGCACGCTGGCGCGCGGCATGCGCGCAGCTCGATCTTCTCGTGGTCATCGACCCGGCGATGACCGAGACGGCACGGGTTGCCGACTACGTCCTGCCGGCGGCCGTCGGCTATGAGAAATGGGAGCTTGCGGCTTTCCCCAAGCGCTACCCGGAAATCCACGTCCAGCTGCGTCCCCCGGTGGTGCCCGCGTTGGGCGAAGCGTTGCCCGAACCGGAGATCTATGCGCGGCTCGCCGAGGCCATGGGCTTGTTCGGCACGCCGCCTGCCGAGTTGCACGAGTTGGCCGCGCACGCGTTGGATGCCGAGGGGGGCGGGGCATTCATCATGGCCATGCAAGCGCTGGCGCATCCGCAGCCGGGCGCCGGCACGGACCCGTCGAATCAAATGCTCTTTTGGGCGTACCGAACGTTGGGGCCGCATCTGGCGGCTCCGTCGCTCGTCGCGGTCTGGCTCCAGTGTGGGTTGAACGCATTGATGCGCACCGCTTCGGTCTTGCGGACACTCGGCGCCGACACGCAGGTGGACTGGGCGGCGAAGAGCCCCTTTGCAATTGCCGCCGAGCTGTTCCGGCGCATTCTCGCGCATCCGGAAGGGGTGGAGATTGCGCGCGCCGACGCGACGACCAACTTCGCGGATCACGTCTTGTTCGAGGATGGCCGTGTGCGTCTCGCACCGGAGCCGATGCTGCGCGAGTTGCAGCGCGCCATCGTGACGCCACCGGCGCATGATCCGGACTATCCCTTCATCCTGGCTGCCGGGTTGCGCACGCGCTGGACCGCCAATACCATTCAGCGGGATCCGGCGTGGCGTAAGGGCCGCGGCCCGCACTGCGCGCTCAACCTGTCGCCCGCCGACGCCCGCGCCCTCGGCATTCGCGACGGCGACCGGGTACGCGTCGCGACGCGCCGCGGCGCACTGACGTTGCCGGCGCAAATCGATGCGAAGCTGCTGGACGGACACGTGTGGATACCGAACGGGTTTGGAATGGTGTACGAGATCGACGGCACGCCGACGACGGCGATCGACGGGGCGAACCAAAACGAGCTCACGGACGTCGCCGACCGCGACCCGTTCACCGGTATTCCGCATCATCGGCACGTGGTGTGCCGCCTCGAACCGGCCCCCCGCTGACGAGAAATCACCCCAAGCCCTGTTCGCCGCAGAGGGGACAAGGGGGTGCCTTGGCTGCAGTGAGCCTCCCCAGGTGCTTCAATGCCGCTGGCGGGCTGACCCATTGACTGACTTGGTCGGTCAGATATAAAGGAGCGCATGGCGCGCAGCATTCCTCCCGACCGGTTCCAGCAGCTCGTCGACTGTGCGACCCAGGTCTTCATCGAGCGCGGCTACGCGCACACGCAGATGGCGGATGTTGCCGCGGCGATGGGTGTGGCCAAGGGCACCCTGTACCTCTACGTCGAAAGCAAAGAGGCGCTCTTTGATCTGGTGGTGCGCTCTGCAGATGCCGAGCGATCGCTGACGACGCCGCGCACGCTGCCCCTGCGCACACCGCGCCCTGGGGCCACCCTCCAGCACGTGCGCCAACGGGTGGCCACGCAGACGCCGCTGCCGGCGCTGCTGGCGGCGCTCGGCCGCAAGCGCGTAACGGATCCGCGCGCGGAGCTGACGGCCATTGTCCGTGAGCTGTACCACACGCTGAGCACGAATCGGCGCGCCATCAAGCTGATGGACCGCTCCGCGCAGTTTCATCCGGAGCTGGCCGCCGTGTGGTTCACGGGCGCTCGCGGCGCGCTCATGGAGGCGCTGGCGACGTACCTGGGCAGCCGTATCAAGCTGAAAATGTTTCGCGCAGTTCCCGATACCGCGGTCGCCGCCCGGGTGATCCTGGAGACGGTCGTCACCTGGGCGGTGCACCGGCACTGGGACCCGTCCCCGCAAGCGATCGATGAGCAGGTCGCCGAGGACACGGTGGTCCAATTCATTGTCGGCGGCCTCACGAAGGAGGTACGGCCATGAGCTCCAACGTGCTGTCAGACCGGGACGCCCGCCGGTACGATATCGATTGGCTCCGGGTGTTTGCGACGTATCTGCTGCTGCTGTTTCACACCGGGATGGTCTTCAACCCGGCGCCCTTCTACCACGTGCGGAACGCCGACGTGTCCTTCTTCTTCCTCATCCTCTGCGGATTCATCGGCCTCTGGCACATGCCGCTGTTCTTTCTTCTGGCGGGGTGGTCCGCCTTCGCCTCACTCGCGACGCGTGGGACGAATGCGTTCCTCAAGGAGCGCTTCTTCCGTCTGTTCGTCCCGCTGGTGACCGGCTGCGTCCTGTTGATGCCGGCGATCAAGTACTGCGAGCTTTCCAGCGGGCTCGACGCGAACTACAGCGGCCTGTACGTCGCCGCGGCGCTGCAGGAGAGCTTTCGAAAAGTCATTCCATCGGGTCTGCCCGTCGCGGCGCCGTTCAGCGAGCGGTTCCTTGAGTTTCTGCCGACCTTCTTCACGACCCTGTCACGTTTCACCTGGGCCCACCTGTGGTTCGTCGCCTACCTCCTCACCTTTACGATTCTCTATCTGCCGCTGTTCAAGCGCCTCCTGCGTTCGCGCGAGTGGTTCAGGGGCGGAATATCTCCCGTGTGGGTGTACGCGCCGATCCTGCCGCTTGCGGTCATTCAAGTCACCATGCGCGCGCGCTGGCCGGGACTGCAGAACCTCTTCAACGACTGGGCGAACTTCACCTACTACAGCACCTTTCTGGTCGCGGGATTTCTCCTGGCGCGATTTCCAAGCCTGGAGACGGCGGCGCAGGGCGAACGCAAGCGGGCGCTGGCAATCGCGCTGATCGCCACCGTGGTGTTACTGCTCGGCGTTCTCGGCGTCTTCGCGTCGCCGGCCGTGATGCTTGCCCACACCGCCATCGCCGGGTGGTGTTTCGTGCTGGCATTCCTCGGGTGGGCACGCCGGCTGCTGTCGTTTACGACGCCGACGCTGCGTTACCTGACGCAATCCGCCTTCCCGGTCTACGTGCTGCATCAATCGGCCATCGTCATTCCGGGGTACTTCCTGATCCAGCTCCCGCTCGGGCTGTGGACGAAGTTCTTCCTGCTCTTCACGGTCTCGTCGGCACTGACCCTCGCGGTCTACCACCTGCTCGTACGACCATTCGCCGTGCCCCGCTTTCTGTTCGGCATGAAAGCGCGGGCGTCTGGCCTGCGTCCGCAGCTTGCTCCGGGTCTGGAGCGTGCCAGGCAACCCGACTGGTCGTAACGCTATTCAGCTCTCAGTTGGCAGAACCCATCTTCACTAGCGTCGTGAGCTCACGCCTGCAGCTGCGTCCTGCGCGCGCTTATGCCGGCCGCGGTCCTGTCAGCGTGGTGATGTCCGCGTCTAGCGTGTCGCGGATGAGCTGCACGGTGGCGGCACGCTCGCGTTGCTTCGTGCTGCGGAAGGCCGGATCGGGGAGCGTCGCCAGCTGGCGCGCCGCGGCGAATGCGACGGCGTGCAACTGATCGGGCGCTGCGGTTGCATCGAGGTAGCCCGCGTCGACGGCGCTCTGCGGATCGTAGATATGAGCCTGGGTCACCGCGGCGGTGAAGTGGCGCTTTGACAGACGCGCGCGTGCCAGCTCCATGCCGAACACCGGCAACGGCATCTGGATGGACACTTCATTGAGGCCG
>CAZTDK010000682.1:0-4007 GCA_964611965.1 uncultured Binatia bacterium (SeqCode)
GTGGTCTTGGGCGGACCGCATGTGACGGCGTTGCCACAGGAAGCCGCGCAGCATGCCGACGCGTTTGTGATCGGCGAAGGGGAGTCGGTGTGGCCAGAGGTAGTGCGCGATTTCGAGCGAGGAGAATGGCAGCCGGTCTATCGCGGCTGTCCGGCCGACTTGCGCCGGATGCCCGCGCCGCGTTGGGACCTGATCCGCCGACGCGGATATGGCCGCGCGGTGACGATCGCGACACGCGGCTGCGTGCATCGGTGCGGCTACTGCTCGATTCCCTTCATGTACGGCCATGGACAGCGACGGCGTCCGGTGGCAGAGGTCGCACGCGAGGTGGCGCAGATGCCCGGCAAAGCCACCGTATTTTGGGACGACTATTTGACAGCCAACAGGGAATACGCGCTTGCTTTGTTCCGAGCGATTTCTCCCTATCAGAAGTGGTGGACCACTCAGACGACGATACGCTTCGCGTTCGACGAGGTCCTGATGGCCGAAGCCGCGGCCAGCGGCTGCAAGGCGGTGTTCGTCGGTTTCGAAACCATTTCGCAGCAAAGCCTCGATTCACAAGGCAAACGATTCAACCAGGTGGCGCTCTACGAGCAGGCGGTTGCCAACCTTCACCGCCACGGCATCGCGATCCAGGCCGGCACGATGTTCGGCCTCGACGGAGACGACCCCGGCATCTTCGAGCGCACCGCCCGACACTATCGCGAGATCGGCGTCGACAGCGCCACCGTTGGCATCGTGGTGCCGATGCCCGGCACCCCGCTTTTCGCGCAAATGCAGCGTGAAGGGCGACTGCGTAGTACCAACTGGGACCTTTACAATGGGAAAGTTAACGCGGTGTTCCAGCCAAAGCAGATGGCACCCTGCGACCTCGAACGCGGCACCGCGTGGTTCGCCGATCACTTCTACGCCCTTCCGACCATCTTCCACCGCCTGTTCCGCAAATCGCGCGTCGGGCTCTGGTGGAACCTGCCTCGTAACATCGGCTACCGGCTTGCGCTGGCCCATCGAAAATGGGCCATCCCCCCAGGCTGTGACTTGGCGTGGAGTCCACATGCAGATCGGCGACTCCTATTCCAGGACCGTGGTATTGAAGGAAGTCGATCGAGGGAGAGCCTGCCGCTTGCGCAACGCGGCGAGACTTTCCCGATCGGTCCTATTGACTAGGTGGGCTACCGCTCCGCTGGCGCATCAGCAGGCCCGAATTTCCCAGGACGATGGGACTGATGACCAAACCCGTGACGCTGGTCGAGCAAAGCCTGACAGCTTGACGACACCGCCTTGTTGTCCCGAACCGCTTGGCGCAGGCACTGCATGGTGCTCCGCGGCCCACCGGTCACATTGTTGCAGAAAGTTGTCACATCCCCGCTGCACGCGGCAATGAACACCTGGTGCTGCTTTTGAATGGCGAGAAGCTTGTCGTTCAGCTCCGTCACGCAGGCGGTCGTCAGGGGCGAAGTAAGCTTCTGGGTCTCCTTCCCGTCATTCAGGTTAAGAAGACACTGCGGCCATTGCCCCGGCGCGGCGGGAACGTCCGGGCAGAGCGTGCTCAAACAGGTACCAGGGGTCGCACCGGCGCATAGCTTTTCCATCTGCCCCTTGACCCCACTGCAGGCTCCTCCACCACCAGGGCCGTGGGCCAGAGCTGGTGCCGCAGCGAGCGCGACGAGAAGCGGTGCAATAAGCTTGGCGAATCTCGATGTTGTCATAGAATCTCCTTGGTTTTGAAAGGTATGCCGAACCGGCAACGGCGGCCCTGACGCATCGCGTCCTCACCTCGCTAACGAATCCGCAGCCGGTACCGTTGACCACAGGGCATTTCAGAAACGCCCAGGATTAAAGAGTAGACGACGCTTTTCGACTGCTGGATTGCGACCTGATGTCGCTCGGGATGCTCGACCTGAGCGTCATCCAGCTACAGGTGTGATTCGGCGTCGGCCTTCGACCCCCAATCGGCGTCCAATCATGACCCCGGTGAACGATGCGAAACCGCAATGCGACAGACAGGTTAGCCTGGAGCGGCCGGGGTCAATTTTCGACGCCGATCTGGGGTCAGACCCCACGCCGATTCACAGAGTGACTCTTCAAAGATCCAGAAAGAGTGCCAGCAGGCTGTTTGTCTCGACGACGCCGACAGTCGATCATCGCCTTGAGCTTGCCCGAGTTGGCCGCAGCACGGAGCCGCCGAAGTTTCTCCCCAATCGTCAACGCAGCGTCGGGCCATTGCTCTCCAGGCCGGTGTTCTCTGGAGAAATCTGAGGGAGGGCAAGGGCATGAAGGGTGCTGTTGGAAATGCTGCGGAAGGCCCGGGATAACGGCAACAGACACAAACCCGACGCAAACGAATGTGGTAAAGTGGTGCATCTTTCTGGTGGGGCTACTCGCCGTTGCACACGGCACAGCACTGCCTACGTTGGCAGCTGTACCCTCGACCGCAGTGATCGACACCGTCGTCGGTGGCGCCAACGGCGACGGGTTGCCCGCGGCGGTTGCCAAGATCTCTCCCCAGGGGATGGGTTGGGACGCGGGTGGCAACCTCTATATTGCCGATGGCGCCGGCAACCGAATCCGCCGAATCGAGGCAAGCACCAACATCATCACGACCATCGCCGGCAACGGCATCGCTGGCTTTAGCGGTGACAACGGGCCCGCATCCGATGCGACGCTCAATTCCCCCAGCGGTCTGGCGGTCGATCGCGACGGAAACATCTACTTCTCAGATGAGCGCAACCATCGCGTACGCCGTATCGATAGCCGGAGCGGATTGATTACGACGTTTGCGGGGAACGGCACCACAACCTTCAACGGAGACGGGAGCCCCGCCACCACCGCAAGCCTCTCCTATCCCGAAGGATTGGGGCTTCTTCCTGACGGCAGCCTCTTGATCGCCGACAGCGCGCATTCGCGCGTCCGCAAAGTCAGCCCGAGCGGTCTCATCACCACAGCGGCGGGCACGGGCAGCAGCTTTGATAGCCTCGGCGACGGCGGTCTGGCCACCAGCGGCATGCTGCTCAGCCCGGTCGATATCGCCGTAGACGCTCGCGGGAATTTCTACATCGCCGACTCGCAAGCCTGCCGTATCCGACGCGTCGATGCCACTACACAAGTCATCACGACAGTCGCCGGCGGCGCCGGCAGTGCGGCTTCCATTTGTTCGTACACGGGCGACAATGGGCCTGCGAGTGCAGCGGACCTCGAAGGGCCGACCCGTATCGCCGTGACGACCCGGTATCTGTATGTCGCCGAAGGCTCGACACAGGCTCCTCGCGTACGCGACGTGGATCTGACCACCGGCATCATTGCCACCGTTGTGGGTACGGGCACGAGCGGAGACGGCGGCGATGGTGGCCCGGCGACGCAAGCGACGCTCACCAACATCACTGGCCTGCTGGTCGACAGCCTAGGCCTACGCATTGCCGACTCGGGGGCACGCAATGTCCGCCTGGTCAATGCGAGCGGCGTGATCGACACCATTGCTGGTGGTGCCAACGGCGATGGCCTACCGGCGGAAGAAGCCACCCTGGCGCCTCAGGGGATGGATTGGGACGGTTCCCGCAACCTTTACATCGTCGATACCGCGGGCAACTGTGTCCGACGGGTCGATGCGGTGACCGGCATCATTACCACGATGGCTGGCAACGGTACGGCCGGCTTCAGCGGTGACAATGGGCCGGCACTCGTCGCTACGCTCAATTCCCCCACTGGCATCGCCGTCGACAGCATCGGCAACGTGTACGTGGCGGACGAGCGGAACCACCGTGTGCGTCGGATCGACGGCCGCAGTGGCCTCATCACCACGTTTGCGGGCAACGGCACTGCGACATACAATGGGGACAACCTCGCCGCCACCGCGGCCAGCTTGTACTATCCTCAGGGCTTGGCCCTTCTTCCGGACGGCAGCCTGTTGATTGCCGACAGCGGCAACTTACGCGTTCGCAAAGTCAATCCAAGCGGTATCATCACCACGGTCGCCGGCAAGGGCAGCAGTTTTGGCAGTCTGGGTGACG
>CAZTDK010000683.1:0-3994 GCA_964611965.1 uncultured Binatia bacterium (SeqCode)
GCAAGCGCTCGCCCGGGTCAGCCGCGACCTGATTTCCTCCTTTGACCGGCCGCGTCTTGTGGAGCGTCTGTGCCGCTTGACCGCTGAAGTGTTGGAGAGCCACTGCAGTCACATCATCCTGTGGGAGCCCAGCGAAGACGCGTATGTTGCGGTGTCCGGCTTCGGCCATTCCCAGCAGGCATGGGAGACCCTGCGCGCCAAGCGATTTCCACACGCCCTGCTGGCGCCGACGATCGCGTCACTGGGGCGTGATGAAGTCCGACAATTTGCGCTCGCGGCATCGGCGAATCCGGTGGCCCAGGAGCTCAGCCGGGAGCTGGGAATCACGGTATCGTTGGGACTGGCCCTGCGACGTGGAAACGAGGTGATTGGCTTCCTCTCGGCCGCCTCCCGCGACCGCGAGGCCCTGTTCACCCCGCAGCAGGAACGCATTGCGCACGGCCTCGCGCAGCTCGCGTCGCTGGCGTTGGAAAATGCGCGCCTGGTCGAAGAGCTGGCGCAGGCCAACCGCGTGAAGTCGGACTTCGTCGCGACGATGTCGCACGAATTGCGCAGCCCCCTCAACGTGATCATCGGCTACACCGATTTACTCTTGGAAGAGGCGTTCGGCGCCCTGCGCCCGGAGCAGACCGAGAGTCTGGGGCGCGTGCTCCGGAGCTCGTGCGAGCTGCTGGAGCTGATCAATGCGACACTGGATCTGAGCCGGATGGACACCGGCCACACGCCGGTGGAGGTTACCGAGATCCGACTCGACGACCTGGTCGCGGAAGTCCACGGAGAGATGCGTGAACGCCCGATCGCTCCCGGCCTTACCGTCGGCTGGCATGTCTCGCCCGGCCTGCCCTCCCTCCACACCGATCGTTCAAAAGTCAAGGTCGTCTTGAAGAACCTGGTCGGCAATGCGTTGAAATTTACCGAAGCGGGCAACGTGAACGTCGACGTGCACCCGTGCAACGGCGGCGTCGAGGTTTCCGTGGGAGATACGGGCCCCGGGATTGCGCCCGAGGTGCTGCCGATCATCTTCGAGCCGTTTCAGCAAGGCGACAGCTCGTCCACGCGTCGGCACGGCGGCGTGGGGCTCGGCCTCTACATCGTGCGCCGGTTGCTCGAGGTGCTGGGCGGCTCGGTGAATGTCGACAGCGAGCTCGGACGGGGCACGACTTTTCGGGTGTGGCTGCCACACGATTTCAAGCGCGGGGCAGCGTGACAGCCATCCGTCGCGGAGCAAAATGCGCAAGCAACAAGATCCAATGAAACTCCAATGCTCCACGCCTTGATGGGATATTGGAATTTGGGGAATGTCTATCTCTTGCTCTTGTCCCTTGAACAGTCGCGCAACGTGCTCGGAAATCGCTACTGCACCAGCGGCAACCCGGTGGTGCCAACGGCAACTTGATAGACGTTATCCCCCACGAGCGACGTGACATACATTGAGCACGGATCGAATCCCGGAGCGTTGCCGAATGCCAGGCTCGCGGGAGTCGTCATGCCTGAGGCGAAGGGGCTGTCGGTACCGTCCGGCGCCACCTTGTGAATGAGACCGGCGACGTTCAGCGCCACGTAGATCTCACCAAGGTTGTCGATGGCAATCCCGTCCGGTGTGGTTCCCGCCGAGAAGTTGCGGATTTTGGTGACCGCGCCTGACGAATAGTCGGGGTTCACCGCGATCTCGTACAGCGGCGACCCGCTGACAAATGTCGTGGCCACGAACAGGTTGTTGAAGCTTGCATCGAAGGCCATGCCGTTGGCCGACAGCACGGTGCCGTTCCACACCGACGTATTCCCACTCGCGTCCACCTCGTAGATATTGGAGTTGGTGCGGCAATCATCCGCGACCAGCAACGTGTTCCATGGGGTGACGACGAGGAAATTCGGCGAGATGAATCCCCGCGCGAACACCGAGCTTTCGCCGTCGGTTGTGATCTTCCAGATGACACCGTGATTGGTTGCCGCGCAAAAGCTTCCCGCGACCGTACCGTCGCTGCCGCTTGCGGCGTAGAGCGCGCCGTTCCAGGCCACCATGCCAACGGTGGACGGGACGGTGGCCAGCATCGTCGAGCTGCCGTCGGTGCCGAGGACCCGGATGCCGGCGCCACCGGCGATGTACAGCTTGTCATTCAGGAAGGCGATGCCCTCGGAGGCGCCGACATGTGGCGCAAACACGCTGACCGTGCCGGGGGCGGCACTGCTCAGGCAGCCTGCCGCCGGCGTCGGCGTGGGGGTTGGCGTGGAGACGATCGGGCAGGCCGACAGCGCATTTTTCACGGCCACCAGGATCTCGTCGATGGTGATCTGGCCATCGTGGTTCAGGTCGCCGGCGACGCAGGTCGAGACAGCGGCGCTGTCCAGAGCAATGTTCACGAGCACGAGGAGCTCATTGACCGTCACGTCGTGCGAGTCGTCGCAGTCGCCGGCACACGTTTGCGCCAGCGAGGAGCGGGCGCCGAACGTCATGGCCATCACAAAGGCAAGAGTGCAGGACGCTGCTTTCATCATCGGCTTCTCCCATTCAACAGGCACACGGCGTGTGATGGACCCTGTCTTCGCACGGCCCAGCCGCAAGGGTCAAGTCAATCCGCACGGCCAATCCGCACGGCCAACGCGGAGTGACGCTCCGCCGGCTTTGAACTCGGCATTCGAGTCGTGCTTGAATGCCGCAATGAATTCGGATCATTCGGTTTCGGCCGTCTGGGGGTCCCAGGCACACTGGAGCGCCACGCTAGTCGCTTGCCTCATCATCTCCCTCAGCGTCGCTCCCGGATGTGTGGCGCGTTATATTCGGATGGACGAGAAGGGGGTGACGTGCTCGGAAGCGTTTCAAATCGCCATTACCGCCGTCCACCGCATGAACTACACGATCGACACGGCGACCAAGCCAACACCCGGCGCACCCGGGGTGATCACCGCAACGCACACAGAAGGCAGCTCGACGCAGGGACTGATGGTGCAAATCTTCTGCACGACGCTCGGAGCTTCGATCGAAGCGAAGACGGAGAACGGCGGTTTGGCGGATTTCAATTTCCCGGCGGAATTTCGGCACAGCTTCGAAACCGTGGCCGCCAACCGCGCCCCGGAACGGGCGGCGGCGGAGAACGGAGTCGACGTTCTGGTGACACCGGCACGCGGCAGCGTTCCCGAGCTTGGCGTCGACGTCAGCAGCATCGGCGTGCTGCCGGTCAGTGTGCGCATCACCAACCACAGCACGCGGATCTATGGATTTCGCATCAAGGACGTTGTCCTGAAGACGGAAGATGGCGAGCGCGCCAAACCGCTTGGTATCACCGGCATCACCGCCAAGCTGAGCTCCGGCGACGCCGACACGCTGCGGCAGAAAGCGCTCGCGGATCAAGACATTCCGGCGGGCGCAACCATGACCGGGTTTCTCTTCTTCCCCTTCAAGCCGTACGCGAGCGCGCGTGTCGTGCTGATCGACCGCGCCAGCGACGAGCCGGAGGGCTTCTCGATCGAGTTCTAGGCCTGCGGCCGGCGTCCTTTCTATGGGCCGCTCCCGTTGGTCGCTAGGGGTTGCCCTCGCAACCTTCCCTGCGGCACGAGGCGTCTCCCGATCGAGGGCCCCGAGGGGGATTTCTCAAGCCCCCAGGCCGGGCCCTACAATCGATTGACCAAGAGATAGATTGCCGCAGCGATCAGACCGGTGCCCGGGATGGTGAGGATCCACGCCCACACGACGTTGCGCGCCACTCCCCAGCGCACGGCGGATAACCGGCGACTGGCGCCGACGCCGACGATCGCTCCGGTGATGGTGTGCGTCGTGCTCACCGGAATGCCGGCCAGCGCGGCGCCGATGAGCGTGATGGCTCCCGCGGTCTCGGCGCAGAAGCCGCCAATGGGCTGCAACTTGGTAATCCGCATGCCCATGGTCTTGACGATGCGCCAGCCGCCGAACGTCGTACCGAGTGCGATCGCGGCATGACAGATGAGAATCACCCACATGGGCACATAGAACGTCGATCCGAGATAGCCACTGGTAAAC
>CAZTDK010000684.1:0-3981 GCA_964611965.1 uncultured Binatia bacterium (SeqCode)
CTTGCGGTCGTGCCGGTTAAGGAAGGCATCGAGTTCGAGTTGGAAAACCTCACCTCTCACGCGGAGAAAATCGTATGGGATGACGTCGTGTTCGTGGACTTCGACAAGACCTCGCACCGGGTGATGCACTCGGGAGTCAGATATCTCGACCGAAGTCTCTCCCAGCCACCAAGCGTGGTCGCTCCCGGAAAGCTGCTCAAGGATATCATCCTGCCAATCAACCGAGTCTCAGACGCTACGACAGTTGGCTTCGTGCATGCCCCTTTGTTTGGAATGCTCGTGCGGGAGTGCAGCGGCGAGTCAGAAGCCAGGTTTCAGGGGCGCGCCGAATCGCGCAGAGGGGCAGCATTCGCCATACTATTACCGATCGAAATAGCCGGCGTGGTGAACGAATACATGCTTAACTTTGAAATTGGCACTGTTACTCTCCACAAAGAGCGCGGCTGCCCCACGCCTTCATCGGTTGCCGCTCAAGAATCGATCGAAAGGCGCGAGTGGTAGATCTTTGGGGCCGCTTGAAAAGACAATGCCGGGGAGGGGAATCGAATTGCAGGGGTTGCTGGTTGCGCACGCGCCGCCCCTGCGGGCGATGTCCCTGTGCCAAGTAGCACGGGTCACTGCTCGCACAAAAATATGGGCGGAAGGGGCAATACCAGCCGACAAGGAGGAGGTATGCGTTCGAAGTGTGTTTTGATTTGTTGCGCTCTTGCGATTGCAGGGGTTGCTGGTTGCGCGCGCCCCGCCCGATCTTTCCTTCCGCGGGGAAGCGTTCTCGTGCTTCCACCGCGCGACGTCATTCAAGACGGGAAGCCTCATGTGAAGGGTGCCGATAGCGGGGCCGCCTTGCTGCAAGACCTAATAGCTGGTTTTGAGTCCGCCGGGTGGACAGCAATGTCGACGGACAATGGGAAGTTTTCCTACCTTGCAATTGCAACTGAACACGACGCGCTCGCGGAGGCCAAGCGGTTGAATGCACACTATGTTCTACAGGTGGTGCTTGGTGAGTTTCTCGACGCCGCACCAATGACCTTCCGTTCGGACTTCGTGACACTGCAAACGGCGCGCCTTTGGAATGCTGAGTCCAGCGAACTCATCTGGGCACTCGACACACCTGTCGTCTATTCCGGAACCAACCTTGGGCATTATTACAGGTTCCTCGATAAAATCAGCGATTTTATCGTCCGGTCCATTACCCAATAGTCGCGACGATGGTGAAGAGGATACCGATCAGATGGCTCTCGTAAACTGCGCAGACTGCCAAACCGAGATGTCCAACCTTGCGCTCGCGTGCCCAAAGTGCGGACGGCCAAACTATGTTCCCGCTCAGCCTAGCGCCGAACCCATGAGAAAAGTGACGGTCGAGGACATCGACATGCCATTCTTTTCGATGGTCGCTTTCATGCTGAAATGGGGGGTTGCCACGGTACCGGCGATACTCGGCCTCGGGATGATCTGGTTCTTCCTCGGTGGCTTCTTTGCTTCTCTGGTCGCCCATCACTAGCGGCAGCCGGTGCCCGCTCAGGTGCCCAGCGCCGCCACCAGGAGCAGCGTCGGCGCAAACTCGCGGTTAGTAGTGGTCATTCCGTTGGGACCAGTGTGGCGCCCGACCCGCAGACCATGCAAACCTTCTGATAGAACGGGATCAGGAGCAGCCACAATCCGCCCGTGATCACTACAGCGAAGAGGGTCGCGAATCCCAGGGCACGCTGGCGGCCCGTCTCTTTCTTGCAGACCGTGCAGACCTTGCCCCGCTGCGCACGGGTTACCCGCACGAAGCCAGGCGGTAATGCCTGCGCTGGTCCGGCACCAGTCGGGGCGATTGTGGTTAAAAAGGCTCCACACGCTGTGCATGCGATGACATCGATCGCGTTGTCAGTTCCGCACTCCGTGCAGCGGCGCACCTGGGGGTTTACAGATGCCGGAAGAGGACATCCGCAGTGCGGACACGCAGCGGCTTTGTGCGAAACCTCGCGCTGGCAGTCTTCGCAGATGATCAGGGCCATTGCTCGCCGTGGTCTGAGTCAGCCCGCGATCACTCGCCGCGCTCGTCGTCGTGGAACGCGACGGCTTCCGCGTGCGTCGCAAACACGTGAAGGGTTGTCATGTTCGTTGTGCACAAGCGGAGTCAGCTCGCCCGCTCTTTTTGCAGGATTGCTCGGATGTCACGGAGCAGCTGAACTTGTTGCTTGGAGTACAACCAGATGCGACCAAGTGCCAGGAACGGATACATAGCCAGAACGATGATGAACACGCCTCCAACAAAACCCAAGCCAGCGATAGCTTCCATCAAACCCTCTTCTGTGTCAGACGGTGGCTCTGGACACCTTCAGCGTGCGCGCAATAACGGCTTGCGTACCGTGCGCCGCAGGGCACGCATATGACAAAGCTGAATTGAACGTCAAGGAGCAACGACGCTCGAGATTCCGACTACATGTCGCGTCAGGCGTCAGAAATAGACCACCCGGATTTTCCCAACTTTTTTCGCAAATGTCGCCGGGCGCATAGCGTTAGCCACCACCCCAGAAGCACACACCCACCCCCCCTAATCCGCCGCAGCGCTGGCGCGGAGCACCAGTCGGTGCAGCTGTTCCAGCTCCTCGGTAGTCAGCGCTTGGAGGTTGAGTTGATTGACGGTGAGATTCCGCACGTTGAGCCCGGGCAGGTCGTCGCCGGCCGGCACCCGGCCGAACCCGCGTTCGAGCAGCATCCCGGCGGCCTGTAGCCGGTGGCGCAACGGTGCTTTCTCGTCTCGCACCACGCCGAGGAGGAAGTTGAGTAGGTCGGAGCCTTGGTGGGTCGCGCGGCGCACTCGCTTTGCGAAAACGCCCGCCTTGCCCAATGGGTTGCCACTCTGACCGGGTTGCCAGGGCCTCAGATTGCCGAGAGAGCGCGCGCGGCCAGTGGTCAAATCATTGCGTTCAGTGGTCATCATGGCACCTCGAAAGTCTCGGACAATTCCCGGTTGCGGCTGGGTTGCGTCGCCTGCTGTGACGTGCCGCGTTCTGCACTCTGAAAGCCTTGAGAATCAAGGGCTGCAAGGGTTCCAATGCATCTACGAATCAAGAGGTCGGGTGTTCGAATCACCCAGGGCGCGCTCTACTTCTCCAGTATTTCCAGACAGTTGAGAAAGACCATCCCTCTCCCCACCTCGGAGGGTGCGGAATCGGGTAAGCATGGGGTAAGCAGCCGAACGGGTTTCGCGACCACCCTAACAATCCTCCAAATGGTGCGTGCGGTGCGAAGGCTCCGCCACCGCTTACTCTTGATCATTTCGGCCTTTTCCCCGGATCATCATGCACTGCGTTTTTTCGTGACGGATGCTACCGGTTCGGGTTAAGGTGCCTACTGCTGCGGGGGCGTAGCGAGGGCTTGAGGCGCGGCACCTCAAGGGGTCGAAGGCGCTAACCCGAGCGCGAACGGGGGACATAGGCATGAGAGCTCTCGCAGTCATTATGGTGCTGCTGCCGCTCGCGGCGTCGGCGGCGACGATCACGGTGAACACGACCGCCGACAGCACGACAGCGGGCGATGGCCAGTGCACGCTGCGCGAGGCCATCGCCAACGTGAACGCGGCGGCGGATACCACTGGCGGGGATTGCTCAGCGGGGACAGCGCTAGGGGATACAATCATCTTCGTCGCTTCCAGCAATATCGGGCTCACGCATGGGCAATTGGAGATTCAACGCGACGTGACCGTCATCGCCCCCCCCGGCAGCCTCCGCATCGCGGGGGCGCACCGGACGCGCGTCTTCGAGATCGCAGCGGGAACAACGCAGATGTCTGGTGTGACAATCAAGCAAGGGACGGCCGATCATGGGGGAGCAGTCGCTGTGGATAGCGGGGCGATCCTGGACCTGACCAACTGCACGCTCTCAGGCAACAGTGCCTTCGGGTCCAACCAATTCCCCAACGGGCCCGGCGGCGCCCTATGGAACACGGGCACGGTCATCCTGACCAACTGCACCGTCTACGGGAACTATG
>CAZTDK010000685.1:0-3954 GCA_964611965.1 uncultured Binatia bacterium (SeqCode)
CGCGTTACCATGGGATGATCGATTTGCATGCGATGCTTATGCCTGCTCGGTCATGGCTTCTTTGCGGCTGAGGCGGATCTTGCCCTGCTTGTCCACCTCGAGCACCTTCACCATGATCTCCTCGCCTTCCTTGAGCACGTCGGAGACCTTGTTCACACGGCCGGGGCCAATCTGCGAGATGTGCAGCAGGCCGTCGGTCCCGGGTAGGATTTCCACGAAGGCACCGAAGTCGACGATTTTGCGTACCGTGCCTTTGTAGACCCGGCCAACCTCGGCTTCGGCGGTGATTCCTTGCACCAGCTCGATGGCCCGTTTCATGGCCACACCGTCGCTCGAGGCGATCAACACGGTGCCGTCGTCCTCGACGTCGATCTTCACCCCGGTTTCCTCGATGATGCCACGGATGACTTTGCCGCCCGGGCCGATGACGTCGCGGATCTTGTCGGGGCGGATTTTGAGGGTGACGATGCGCGGCGCGTGCGCCGACATCTCCGTGCGCGGGCGCTCCATCGTGCCGGTCATCACGCCGAGAATGTGCAGGCGCCCGTCGCGCGCTTGGTACAACGCCTGCTGCATGATGTCGCGGGTGACGCGGCCGATCTTGATGTCCATCTGCAGCGCGGTGATGCCATCGGCGGTGCCGGCGACCTTGAAGTCCATGTCGCCGAGATGATCTTCATCACCGAGGATGTCGGACAGAATGCGAATCTCCTCGCCTTCCTTGATCAGGCCCATGGCAATGCCGGCCACCGGCGCCTTGATCGGCACGCCCGCATCCATGAGTGCCAGCGTACCGCCGCACACCGAGGCCATCGATGACGACCCGTTCGACTCGAGAATCTCCGAAACCACGCGAATGGTGTACGGGAACTCCTCTACCACCGGCAGCACACCCACAAGCGAGCGTTCAGCGAGGGCACCGTGGCCGATGTCGCGCCGGCTCGGACCGCGCAAGAATTTCACCTCGCCGACGCTGTATGGCGGGAAGTTGTAGTGCAGCATGAACTTCTTGTAGGTCTCGCCGATCAGCGCATCGATCTTCTGCTCATCGGACGATGTGCCGAGCGTCGCCACCACAAGTGCCTGCGTCTCGCCGCGCGTGAACAACGCGGAGCCATGGGCGCGTGGCAAAATGCCGACCTCGCAGGTAATTGCCCGGATGTCTTTCAAACCGCGGCCATCGACACGGCGGCTTTCGCGCACGATGGCGCCGCGCATGACACGCGACTTCACTTCCTCGCCCATGGCGCGCAGCGCCTTCGCCTGATCGGGGAACTCGGCGGCAAGCTTGTCGACGACCTCCGCCTCGGCTTGTTTCACGGCGGCGGCACGCTCGTGCTTGCCGGTCACCTCGAACGCGGCCACGATACGTGGCGTCGCATCGGCTTCGAAGCGCTTGAACAGCGCCGCGTCGAATGCCGGCGGTGTGACCGTGCGTTTCGGCTTGCCCAGCGCCTTGTGCAACTGATCCTGCAGGTCGAGCAGCTGTTGCAACGCCTCGTGGGCGGTGAACAGGGCATCGAGCATGGCATCTTCGGAGAGCTGCTTGGAGCCACCCTCGACCATGACGATGCCGTCGCGGCTGCCCGCAACCACCAGATTCAGGTCCGATTCCTCGAGCTGGCTCTGCAGCGGGTTGACGATCAGCTTTCCAGCGATACGGCCCATGCGCACCGCGGCGATCGGACCATGGAACGGGATGTCCGACACCTGCAGTGCCGCGGAGGCGCCAGTGAGGGCGATGACGTCAGGATCGTTTTCCTTGTCGTGCGACAGCACCGTGGCAATGATCTGGGTTTCGCACACGAACCCCTCGGGAAACAGCGGGCGGATCGGGCGATCGATCAGCCGGGAGGTGAGAATCTCCTTCTCGGCCTGACGCCCCTCACGCTTGAAGAAGCCCCCCGGGATCTTCCCCGCAGCAAACGTCTTCTCCTGGTAATCACAGGTGAGCGGGAAGAAATCGATGCCTTCGCGTGCCTTCTTGTCGGCGACCGCGGTCACCAGGACCATGGTCTCGCCGAATGTGATGAGCGCAGCGCCGTCCGCTTGCTTCGCCATGCGTCCAACTTCGATGGACAACGGGCGTCCAAAGAATTGCGCTTCAACTTTCTTGTACATAGTAGACCTCCCGGGCCTTCAGGCCCTTAGGCCGCCAGCATCCAGGCTAGCGGCACCGTGATGGGAGGGAAAGACGCGAAAAGGGAAAACGAACCGGTGGTTACTTCCGGATCCCCAGTCGGCCAATCACGCTCTTGTAGCGATCGAATTCGGTCCGCTTCAGATAGTCCAGGAGGCGCCGCCGTTGCCCAACCAACTTGAGCAAGCCGCGGCGGGAATGGTGATCCTTCTTGTGGACTTTGAAGTGTTCGGTCAAATACTCGATGCGCGAGCTGAGCAGCGCAATCTGCACCTCGGGAGAGCCCGTGTCCGTTGCGTGATGCTGGTACTGGCCCAGCAGCTCCTTCGTCCGTTCGGGAGCTATCCCCATCTTTCCTCCATTTTTTTCGTCGCGCATGGATAACATGGGGGCCACGGGGGTGCAAGGCCGAGCCGGGAAGGGGAAGACAACAGACGGGCAGACAACAGACGACGGATGATAGATGACACATGGATCCTTCCAGCTTGGAAGTTGGGTCTGTTGTCTGTCCGTCTGCTATCTGTCGTCTCCACGGTGATAGATAGCCCTCATCCCGATGCGCGGCCGAGCTCCGTGGAGCGGCGTGTGGCGGCCACGACGGCGGCCTCGACGGCCGCCTTGAAGCCGCGTCGCTCCAGCTCGTTCAACCCGGCCAATGTGGTGCCGCCGGGCGAGGTCACCATGGCGCGCAATGCCGCGGGGGTCTCGCCGGTTTCCTGTAACATCGCAGCGGCACCGCTCATCGTCTGCAACGCCAGCTGCGTCGCCAGCGCTGCCGGCAAGCCCGCCGCCACACCGCCGGCGATCAGCCCTTCGGCAAATAGATAGATGTAGGCGGGGCCGCTGCCGCTCAGGCCGGTGACGGCATCGAGCCAGTGCTCGTCGTGCGCCGCGACGGCGGCGCCCACCGCGCGCAGCAAACGCAGGCCGAGACGTTCGTCAGCGGCCGTGGCATGCCGCCCACGCACCAGAACGGACATGCCCTGGCCCAGCAGTGCGGGCGTGTTGGGCATGACGCGCAGCACGCGTGCGTCGCCGCCGAGCCCGGCTTGCAGCCGCGCCGTTGTCACGCCCGCGGCAATCGATACGAATAGCTGGCGCGGCGTCACCGCGGGTTGCATCTGTGCCAGGACGATATCGATGATCTGTGGCTTGACGGCGATGAATACCACCTTGGCGTCGCGGACCAGTGCGGCGTTGTCGGCGGTCGTCCTGACCTTGAACCGCCGCCGCAACGTGGCCAGCTTCGGCGCATCGATGTCGCTGGCGACCATTTGTTCCGGGCGATACAGCCCGGCGGCAAGCAGCCCTTTGATCAGTGCCGTCGCCATGTTCCCGCCGCCCACGAAGCCGATAGCCGGTCGTGCTGTCGCCGCCTTTGGTTTTCGCTTCATCGTCCCTCCTTCGAGTCGGTGCTGAGTCCTGAGTGCGGAGTCGGCCGTTGCAAGCCCTGACCAGCACTCCGGTCTGTCGTTTGTCGTCTGTTGTCTGTCATCACGGCGTTGCCGCAGGCAGCGTGAACCGAAAGGTGGTCCCGCGATCGATGTCGGCTGTTGCCTGCAGATTGCCACCATGGGCCTCGACGATCGAGCGGCTGATCGACAGGCCCAGACCGAGGCCGTCGGGTTTCGTCGTATAGAACGGCTCGAAGATGCGTGCCGCGATCTCGGGAGCCAGGCCTCTGCCGGTATCACGGACGGCAACCTCGACGGCGGACGGGCTGCTGGCCGAGGTGGTGATCGACAGCTCGCATGTGCCGCCGCGGCCGTCCGAGAGTGCCGCGATGGCAGCGCTCGTAAACTCCTCCCAGCCGC
>CAZTDK010000686.1:0-3945 GCA_964611965.1 uncultured Binatia bacterium (SeqCode)
CTGCTAGGACCTGCGGTCGGCGAATTTTCTATGGACCGCTCCCGTTGGTCGCTGCAAACTTCCAAGTCCGACAGGCTGCTAGACTAGGACCTGCGGTCGGCGAATTTTCTATGGACCGCTCCCGTTGGTCGCTGCGAACTTCCAAGTCCGACAGGCTGCTGGCGATCCATCCTGTCCTGAGGCTCCCCGAAGGGGGAGCGGACTATAGAAGAGACGCCGACCGCAGCTCCGAATTGACGATTGATCCGCCATGGTGCCATAAGCTCAAGCACCGAGTTCCCACGGAGTTGCCGAGCAGGCTGAGCGCAGCGAACGTTGGGTGATATTCCCGGAGAGCGGTAAGGAGGACAGAGCATGTCAATGCGGGGTCGACAGATCGGGGCGGTGCTGTGCGTGGCGTTGTTCGCGGCCGGGTGCGGTTCAGAGTCGGACCAACCTGCGGGGAACCCACCGACGTTGACGGGGACGAGCACGCCCAACGTGACACAGACGCCGACGCGCACCACCGCGGCGACGTCGACGAGTACTCCGACCTTTACCCTTGCACCGACCGCGACCCCCACGGGGCCACCTAAGGCATCGGCCTCGCCGGTCGCGTTGTCGGCGCTCGGTGTCGACCCCACCACACAGCAGCGCTGCGATCCCATCGCCGATCCCTGCATGCTCCCATGGCCCAACGATCACTTCACGGTCGAGGATGACTCGACGCCGACGAAACACCGCGTGTCGTTGGTTGCCGATTCCTTGCCCGTCAATGCGCTCGGCGTCCATATCAATCCGGCCGACCAGAACCGGGCGGACGGTTGGAGCCCGGGGTCGGCCGCGCTGGCCCAGATCGTCGGGCTCGATGCCGCACAGTCGAAACTGCCTGGGCTCCAAGATGCGAAACCGTCGCTCGACGCCGACTCTCCAATCGTCGTGCTCGACGCCACCACCGGCAAGCGCCATCCGTTCTTTGCCGAGCTCGACGCCGTCGCCGATCCTGGTGAGACGCCGCTGCTGATGATTCATCCGCTGATCAACTTCGCCGACGGACACCGCATCATTGTCGCGCTGCGTGGCCTTGTCGATGCATCCGCCCGGCCGATCGAGCCGTCACTCGCCTTCGCTGCCTACCGCGACGGCCAGCGCACCACTGACGAGATCTTCGAAGCGCGCCGGCCGTCGATGGAGCGGATCTTCGCCGACCTCAGCACAGCGGGAGTGGGTCGGTACGACCTGCAGCTGGCATGGGACTTCACCATCGCCAGCACCCAGAGCCTCACCGGTCGCATGATCGCCATGCGCGACGACGCCTTCGGTGTCCTCGGAGACGCGGCCCCCACCTTCACGGTGGATACGATTACCGAGAATCCCAATCAGTATGTCCAGCGCCGCATTGAAGGGACGTTCCAGATGCCGCTCTACCTGACCAAAAACGGTCAGACCGGTGGGCACTTGGTCCTTGACGACGCCGGGCTGCCGACACGGCAGACGGGCACGTTCACGGCGCAGTACCTCTGCAACCTTCCACCCGCCGCCGCGAGCGCGCCGGCGCGCATGTCGATGTACGGCCACGGCCTGCTCGGCGATCGCTCCGAGGTCAACGGCGACCTGACGAAGAAGATGTCGGCGACGTACAACATCGCGTATTGTGCCACCGACTGGTACGGCATGTCCGAGGACGATGTCCCCTCGGCACTGGCCGCACTGAGCGACATTTCCAAGTTTCCGGCGATTCCCGACCGGCTCCAGCAAGGCCTGCTTGCCTTTCTGTTTCTCGGCCGGCTCATGAAGCACCCGCAGGGGTTCAGCGCCAACGACGCCTTCCGCTTCGGCGGCCAGCCCGCGTTGAAGACCGACGAGCTGTACTTCGACGGCAACAGTCAGGGCGCCATTCTCGGCGCGGCGCTCACCGCGATTGCCCAGGACTTCACGCGCAGCACGCTCGCGGAGGCGGGCATGAACTACAACCTCTTGCTCGACCGCAGCTCCGACTTCGACGACTATCTCCAAGGCGTGCTCAAGCCTTCCTACCCGAGCCGCTACGACCGCGTCATCTGCATCGCGGTGGCTCAATTGCTGTGGGATCGCGGCGAGGGCGACGGCTATGCGAATCACGTCACCACCGATCCGTTACCCGGCACCCCAACACATGAGGTCCTGCTCTTGGGCGCCGTCGGCGACCATCAAGTCACCGAGTACAGCCTGCGGATTGAAGCCGCGACGCTTGGCGCAGAAGCGCATGTGCCGATCGCCGCGCCTGGCCGCGTCGCCGAGCTCGATCCGGGATGGCTGCTGACGCCGATCACCCACTATCCTTACGGAGGATCCGCTTACGTGCTGTGGGATACCGGTTCGCCCTCCTCGCCAATTACGAACGTGCCCTCACGCCAGGGGCATGATCCGCACGACGACACGCCCAGCATCCCGGGGGTTCAAGCGTTGAAGGACCAGTTCTGGCACCCCAACGGCGCCATCGAGGACGTCTGTGCGGGGCAGCCATGCACGGCACCGATTCCGCCGGAGAACGCCGACTGAGGGGCCGGCGGCCCTGCGGGCGGCATGACTTCTATGGTCCGCTCCCCTCCTTCGACGGCGCTCAGGACAGGGGTGGGTCCCTGTGGTCTGCCGAGTTCGACGGGGTGCTCTGACGGCAGTAGTCGCTACCTCAGCGTGCGGATGGCCGCGCCTTGTCTTGGGCGCGCCGCCGCGCCACATAGTGCGCCATGCAGAGGTCCTTGGCGACCTTCTCCCGCTCGCAGCCCAGAATCGTACAGCGGCGCGCCTTCGGAACGACTACCTTCGGCGGTGGTGTCCAACCCTTGAGCTCGGAATCGGCGCTGTCCAATCCTTCGTTGAGGATGGCGATGATCACCTCGGTCTTCTTGACACGCAGTTTCTCGGCGAGCGCGCTGATCCGTGCCAGCAAAGCGGTTGGCACCTTGACGTTCATGAGCTTGGTAGCTTCCGGCCCGCGCTTGCCGCGACGGACGAGGTCATCGAGTCCCTGCATTGCATTGCGCATCGATCACTCCTTCTGAGGGTTGCCTTGGAAGACAATACCCAAGCTGCTCCGGCAATCAAATCTCGCCTCCTCACCAACTATCAAGGCTCTCCCGGATAAAATCTTTGCACTGATCGCCCGACCGGCAGCAACGCGATCTTGATGTCCATCACATTGGTGCCGGTTGGTCCGCAACGCAGGAGGTCGCCGAGCGCGGCGAAGAACGGGTACGAATCGTTCGCGGCAAGCGCGGCAGCGGAACTGAGCCCGCGCTGCCGCGCCCGTTCCAGCGTCGTGCCATCGACAAACGCACCCGCGGCATCGGTTGGGCCGTCGATGCCGTCGGTACCGGCGCTCAGCACGGCGATCGCTTCGCCGGCAATCGCGCCGGCCAGCGCCAGGGCAAATTCCTGATTGCGGCCGCCACGTCCGCTGCCACGCACACGGACGGTGGTTTCCCCTCCCGCTAGCACACACAGCGGGCCATGAGCTTCGGCGAGGTTGTGTAAGCGAGCCGCGAACTGCAGCGCGGCGTCGGTGGTCTCGCCGACGATCGGCGCGGCTTCGACGTGCACGGCCCAGCCCGCGGCACGCGCCGCCGCGGCCGCACCGTCGAGGGCGATGCGGTTGGAGCCGATGACGAAGTTCCTGCAGCGGCGCGCTTCAACGCTTCCCGGCTTGAGGGTGTCAGGGATGCGCTCAGCGAAGCCCGCGTCGAGCACCTCGCGCACCGAGGTCGGTACTCGCTGGCGCAACGCATAGCGCCGCAGAACGGCATCCGCATCCGCAAACGTCGTCGGGTCGGCGGCGGTCGGTCCCGAGCCGATGGTGCTCGGATCGTCACCGACGACGTCAGAGATGAGCAATCCAACCATTGGCGCGCGCGCGGCGCGCAGCAAGCCACCGCCTTTGATCTGCGAGACATGCTTACGCACGGTATTGAGCGCGTCGATCGAGGC
>CAZTDK010000687.1:0-3942 GCA_964611965.1 uncultured Binatia bacterium (SeqCode)
GCCCAGAGATTTCACCGAAGCAGCGCGCGCACCACTACCGTACGAATGCCCCGTGGAGGGACGATGACGACCACCATAGCTGAGCCGGGCGGCGATCTCGTGAAGGATCTGTCCGCTCAGGTAACCACACACGGACCGCTGGAGGGCGCCCAACTTCTCGGACCGCATCCGGACCAAGTCGTCGTCCGCGTCTTGCAGGCGGTCAATCCCGCAATCGTTCAAGACGTGCTGGAGCAGCTGTCGGTCAGCCGGCGGCAAGCGCTCATCGCCGCGGCGCCGGTGGCCTGTGGCCGGCAATGGCTGCGCAACCAGTCGTTCGCGGAAAACAGCGTCGGTCGATTGATGGACCCGCCGATTGCCGTCTTCCGGCCCGACACCACGGTCGGCGTCGCCACCGAGCACCTGCGCGATATCGTAAAGACCGTCTTCGTCACCTACAGCTACGTCACCGATGCCGAAGGCCGCTTGTGTGGCGTGGTGGCGATGCGCGAGTTGCTGTTTGCCGAAAAGGACACCTGCCTCAATGCGATCATGATCCACAACCCGTTCTTCTTGCAGCCCGCCATGGGCGTGGTCGACGCCATGAAGCTGGTGCTGAATCGACACTACCCCGAATATCCGGTGTGCGATGCTGACGGACACTTGGTGGGCATCGTGCGCGGCCAGGTGATGTTCGAGGCGCAGGCCTTCGAGCTGAGCGCGCAGGCCGGCAGCATGGTGGGCGTCGAGCGCGAAGAACGCCTGGCAACCCCGTGGCCGCGCAGCCTCAAGTTCCGGCATCCGTGGCTGCAGCTGAATTTGCTGACGGCCTTTCTCGCCGGCGGAGTGGTCGCGCTCTTTCAGCGCACGCTCGACGAGGTCGTCATCCTGGCCGTGTTCCTCCCCGTGCTCGCCGGGCAGGCGGGCAACACCGGTTGTCAGGCGCTGGCGGTCACGTTGCGCGGCATGACGCTCGGCGACCTAAAGCGCGGCGGTGAGCGCGGTCTCGTCTTCAAGGAGGCCTTGCTCGGCCTGCTGAACGGTGCCCTCGTCGGCGTCGTCGCCGGCATTGCCATGTTCGTGTTGGCGCTGCTGGAAGGCAATTCAAAGGCCCTCAGCCTCGGGCTCGTGGTGCTGCTCGCAATGGTTGGGAGCTGCGTCATCAGCGGCATTTCCGGCGCGTTGGTGCCATTGACGCTGAAGCGGTTGGGCGCGGATCCCGCCACGGCATCGAGTATCTTTCTGACGACGTCCACCGACGTGGCCAGCATGGGATTGCTCCTCGGTCTCGCCACGCTGCTCGTCCGTTGAGGGGCCTGCGGCCGGCGCATTTTCTATGACCCGCTCCCCGTTGGGTCGCTACAACGTGCGAAGGCCAAGTTGGCCTTGCAATGACGGTCCACCGCCGGTAGCGTTCGAACGGAACCATTCGAAGGAGATCAGATGAAACCCACACGCATTGCCACCCTCGCACTCCTTGCCGCATTGACCTTCGGGGTCGGACTCAGTCGCGCCGAAGATCAGGCGCCCGCAGCGGCCGCGCCGGCGGACAACGTCTTCAAGGCGCAGGAGCCGGGCGGCTGTATGCCGGATGGCGGTTGCTGCGGACACGGCGCCTGTGCCCACGCCGCCGCCAATGCAGACAAGGCGGCGACCGGCGCCGCAAGCGGCGAGGTTCTAACCTATCCCACGGGTGACGCCGCTGACAGCGGTGGCGGCTGTCCGTGCGCGAAGATGAAGAAAAAAGCGATGTGAATTGGAAGACCACAGACAACAGATTCCAGAGAACAGACTACGGCCAGCAAACAGTGCCTTTCAATCTGTTGTCTGTCGTCGGTTGTCTGTCCCCTCACTTACATCGGTTTTGGCACAAGCCGCTGCAACATATTCGGTGTTCGTGCCACCGGGGTGCCGGCGTCCGGCGGGCGAATCTCGTGGACGATGATGTCCGCTACGCGTGCCGCTTGCAGCATTGCGAACCACGCGCCGGCGGGCGCAGTCCTCTCTATGGCCCGCTCCCGATTGGGTGGCTGCGGGCAGCGAATTTCGACGCCCTGCTTCGGCTCAGATAACCCTATGACAGAAGAGGACTCACCGCGGAGACGCTGAGGCGCTGAGGAAGCACCTTCGAGAGGGGGGAGCTCCGTGAACGAAACCCCATCGACACTGACCTTTCCTCTTTGATCTCCGCATTGGTTCATCCTTCTCGTCTCCGCGTCTTCGCGCCTCTGCGATGAGATCTTTTGTCTCATTGAGGATAATTGTCGCTTGCATGTCCCCTCTTCCTCTTCAACGAGCACGAACACGAGCACGACTCACGACTTCCGCCGGCGGACGAAAGCGTGCTCCACCTGAACGGTTCCGAAGCCGAGCTTGGTGAGCACCTGCGGCAGCACGCCGAGCTCGGCCTCGACGCGCGCCACCTGCGCCGGGGTCAGCCGCTTCGTCCACCGCAAGCGGATCTCCGCAACCGTGCGGCCCTCGACCACCGGCATCGTCCACTTGCGCGCTTGCGCCGGAGCGGCCTTCGGCGCTGGCCTTGGCCGTGGCGTTGGTGATCGGGGCTCGAACAGCGAGGCTTGCTCCTCAGGTGCCTGGCGCTTGCGCATGACGGTCCGAAGAGTTACCGCGGCCCTCCACGAATGTCTACGTCGTCAACGGCTTTGGAGACGCCGTGCGCAGCACCAGCGCGCGCAGCACCTCGTCGTGCACCAGGCCGTTGGAGGCGATGGCGCTGCGGCCGTAGATCGTCGGCGCACCGGTGAAGTCGGTAAAGCGGCCGCCGGCTTCCTCGATGACGATCTTGATCGCCGCCAGGTCCCACGGCTTCACATCCAGCTCGACCATCGCTTCACCCTGTCCGCGGGCGACAAAGGTGTGGCCGAAGTAGTCACCGAACCCGCGCTGCCGGCCCGACGCGCGGACGAGCCGCTCGAAGCCGTCCCAATGACCGCCCTGGCGAAAGATGTCGATGCCGCCGAACACCACCATGCTCTCGCGCAACGAATCGATGCGCGACACGTGGAGGCGGCCGTTACGGTCGAAGGCGCCTTGTCCCTTTTGCGCGTAGAGCAAATCGTCGACGGCCGGCGCATAAATCACCCCGGCGGTAATCTCGCCGTCTTCTTCGAGCCCGATGAGGGTGGCGAAATAGGGGATGCCACGGATGAAGTTCTTGGTGCCGTCGATCGGATCGATGATCCACCTCGGGCCCATGCCTGCGCCGCCTGCGCCTGTGGCACCCACTTGCTCGCCGAATTCCTCGCCGACGAGCCCGTAATCCGGAAACGCGCCGCGCAGAACCTCGACGATGCGCTGCTCGCATTCGCGGTCGGCGCGGGTCACTGGTGATCGATCACCTTTGAGCTCGACCGTGAGACCCGTACGGAAATATCGTAACGCGACTTCGCCGGCAGCTTTCGCGGCGTCGATGGCAATCTCGAGACGCTTGTCCATGGCGAGAGTCTAAAGGGCAGAGCCGAGATTTGAAAGTCGGGCCTCAAACCTGATCCCATTGGTCGTGGCCTCCTTTGCAAACCCGAGAGCCAACCATCTTGCGGCCCTCACCCCAACCCTCTCCCATCCCGGGAATGGCACGGGCGAGGGAGCGCTGGCCTTCCATCGTCTCGGCATGAGCATCAGGCTCGCTCAGCGTTGCGGCACGAGGCGTTCGATGAGCTCGACACTCAGCTCGTCGAGGCTGCCCAGCACGGCGGCGGCGAGGGAGAAATCGCTGCCGCGCGTAAACTCGTTGGGGACGGCGACCGCCGGCGCACCAGCGCGGTGGGCGGCGACGATGCCGCGGTACGAATCCTCGACAACCACGCACGCCGCGGCGGCGACGCCCAGGCGGGTCGCCGCCGTGAGGAAGGCGTCAGGCGCGGGCTTGGCGCGCGCGTAGTCGCCACGCACCACCACCGCCGCGATGAACCGCCGTAGATTCAAATGATCGAGCGCAAACCC
>CAZTDK010000688.1:0-3942 GCA_964611965.1 uncultured Binatia bacterium (SeqCode)
CGGTCTCACGCACTTTCCGTTCCGGACCGACCACGCCGTTCCCCGAACGGATACTATACGACGTAGTCGCGAAGATCCTTCGGCTTAAGGTGCCAGCGATGACTTAAGACGGCGAGTCGTTCAGTTGGTAGCCCTACGGACTTCTCCCCCAGCGTCGATTTCGCCATCGTCACCTTCCACGTCAGCGCTCCACGGAACATGCAAGGGCGCTGGCAGCGACCCGGCGTGGTCCGGGTTTTCGGTGATCAGCCTAGCCGCCGGCAGGTGTGCTGGAAGGGTCTTACTTCGCTTGTGCTCCCGGTCGCAACATCACCAGCGAACCATATCGTTCGGAAGTTCCGGCCACGTCCGCAGCGTGTCCCACCGGTCCAGGTACACCCATTGCCAGCCTGTCGGACCCGGTAAGCTCACATGCGTCCAGTTGAAGGGCAGCACGGCATCAGGCATCACCAGCACCCCACCCGAGGGTAGGCACAGAACCAGAAGTCGGGATGACGGGCACGTTCTCGCCAGCCAGGGCAGCGGTAGTCCAACGTCCAAGCGTTGCCCTTTGCTGCGTTGTTCGCGGTGGCGTTCCGCCGAGAACCCCGGCACAAGTCCCACGACCACAGCTGGCGCACCGTGCTGCTACCCTTTCTCATGGGCAGGAGTTTCTTTCGTCCCATGCGGCAGAGGCCCAACCACCATTGCCCATCCACACAAAACCAGATGCTCGTAGCGACCCTGCGTGTCCCGACGTGGCCATGTGGCACACGGTCGAAGCTGTCTTCCCATCGAGGGAGCTGCACCCCCTGCCGGCGTAGCTCTGCGAGAACCCGTCTGCGGGCGACGCTACCCGGCGAGCGACGCCAGCGCCGGGATGACCGACCACGGACAGCCCTAGCATCGATGTGTGCTCTCTTGTCGTGATCGAGGGGCAAGCCCACTTCCGCACCGAAACCGCCACTGCTCACGCCACCACCGTAACAGCACCGTGATACAGGACAAGGACAGGCCAGCGCTAGCGAAAGCGACCCCACGGCATGATGCTACGGCTGGGTACCGTTTTGAGGCCTCGTAAACCATAACGAATCCGGACCCCACCATCCGCACGCAGGACTGGACGGACCGCTACACCAGCGGCCCATATTTCTTCTGCCAATTGGAAATCCAATTGAGCAAATAAGGCTTATCTCGGTACCGCAACAACTTCATATCGGAAACGCGAAACAGATCGTGGGCTGACTTGCGCACCGGGCGCTGTCGTCCATCCAGAATCTCATTTTGCGCTAGCTTAAATACCTCATAGGCGATCACGTCGGCGGACTGGAGCGGCGTAAGGCTCTTGTCCCTAAAGGACCATCCCCCAATCAGAAAATCCCGACGCTGCTGCTCATCCTCGTAAAGCGCCTGCATCATCATCCCAATTTGCCCAGAGCCTGGCGTGCCGGCCTCAAAAATCCATTCGATGGGACTATGCTGGCGGCATGTGTCCGACCAAATCCTAAGCGCGGCGATACATTCATGCGCGCACCACCCATATGGGCCGCCGATCAATCTTCGCATAGCTTCAGGCACCGCCGCCTCAAAGTCTGCCTTGTTCACAGCGACTCCAAACCCAGTATAGGTCCGATGTTTGATGATTTGATGGAGTCGCTTCACAAAAGCCGTTCGTCGCTCGGGATTCCAACCGCGCTCCTCCGTGAACTCCCCCCAGAATGACTCTATGGACGCCCTGTGCACAACATTTACCTGCTGAGCACGCAGAGCTTTGCTCCATTCGGGAACGTATCGCTCCCATTGAGCAACTGATCCAACATAGCCAGCAACAACGGCCAAATTCCGATTGCCGCTGTCATCGAGGTAGGCCGTGACCATCAGATCACATGGCCCGAGCGACAAAGCTGGGTAGAAGTGTCACAGCGGACGAACGGTTCCACGTTGGCGCCAATCTCCGAGGCCAATGGTGCCACCGACGCTGCCAGTCGTCAAAACAACCCAGCCTAGTCATCGGGCGAATTCCCACCTGTACCCCCAATGCCCGGCCCACTAGACGTGCGGCTTGACTCTGCCCAGCAATCCGGCGGTATGGTCGGCTGAACCGGTTGGTGCGCCGGAAAGAGGGGGACAAGAATGAGAACGGTCGTTGCTCGTCTGAGCAGAGCATGCGCGGCTTTGGCCGTCGGAGCACTCGCCGTGCCCGCATTCTCGCCGGCTATCTCTCTGGCTGGGGGCGTTGTCGGAAACGGCAGCCTGAGCACATGCACGGAGGCCGCCCTCGATGGGGCTCTTGCCGGCGGCGGCAATGTGACCTTCAACTGCGGCAACCTGCCGTTCACCATCGCCGTGACGGCTGGCAAGGCAATCGCAGTGGATACGAGCCTCGACGGTGGCGGCCTGCTCACGTTGAGCGGTGAGAGGATACGCTCCGAGAGCCTCGCCTTCTTCTGGGTCAATCAGTCAGTGAGCTTCGGCGTGCGCAACTTAATCTTCAGCACCTTCAACAACGGTACGGACGGCGGTTTCCTCGTCAACTCGGGCGGCACTCTCACCGTCACCAACAGCACCTTCTCGGGCGCTGCTGGAGGGAGTGCGATCTTCAACAACGGCTCTGTCGGCACACTGAGCGTGTCCAACAGCACCTTCTCGCACAACAGCACCATCTTCAATTGCGATGGTGGCTGTGGCGGGGCTATCACCAACGGTGGGGGCACGGTAGCGGTCACTAACAGCACCTTCTCGGGCAATAGAGCCCCAGACGGCGGCGCTATCTTAAACGACAGCAACACGCCGTTTATCGTCACGAACAGCACATTCTCGGACAACGGCGGTGGCGGCGGCACAATCGGCGGTTTGCCAGTGACTCTTACAAACACGATTGTCGCCAACAGCACCTTCGGCAGCAGAAATTGCTCACTCACAATGATCGATGGCGGTCATAACCTGGACTCCGATGGGACGTGCGGCGTTGGTCCCGCCACCGATCCCGGTCTCGATCCCGCCGGTCTGGCATACAACGGCGGACCGACCCAGACCATCGCTCTGCGGATGGGCAGCCTGGCGATCAACGCGGGCGACGAGTCGATCTGTGAGGCAGCACCGGTGAACAATCGCGACCAGCGCAGCTATGCCCGGCCAGGGACTGGTGCCACCAACTGCTCGACCGGCGCCTACGAGTACAGGTCGCCCGGCCCTCCGCCCTGCTGCCAGTGTCCGGCGAGTTGTGCGGTCCCGGTCAACGGATCGTGTGGCAGCTGCCGGCTGATCGTCGGCGCCACCTGCGAGAACGGAGATCTTTGCGTGCTCAACACTCCGACGCCGATTCCGCCTCCGACGCCGACCCCAACGAAAACGCCAGGCGTGAATGACTGTTGTCAATGCGCGAATCTGTGCGCGGCTCCGATCGTCGGCACGTGTGGCGGCTGCACCGTAGTGTTTGGGGCGTCCTGCACCGGCTCGATGTGCACGTTGCGAACGTCGTGTGTTGGCGACTGCGACGGGAATGGAGAGGTCACCGTGGACGAACTCGTCACAATGGTGAACATCGATCTCGGAACCACGCCGCTCTCCGCATGCACGACCGGCGATGCGGACCACAGCGGCGGCATCACGGTTGACGAGATCATTGCAGCGGTAGACAACACGCTCGGCGGCTGCTTCTAGACGTGCCTACCGACGGCGTTTTACGAGCGCAACTAAGGGAATGAGGTCGCAGTTAAGCCGGGCATTCCCTGCAACGGGAGGACCCGGAAAGGTTACCCCATGACGACTCCCCCGACCTTGTGAGTCTCAGCGCCGCCCGGCCCACTTGGCGCGGTAGACAAAGCCCCGCCGGAGGTTGGCGCCAGAGGCGAGGCCACAACCCACGCGACATGCATCGCGTTCAGCTGTTGAGATGGCAAACCGTAGGTATCCGTTCGGGGAACGGCGTGGTCGGTCCGGAACGGAAAGTGCGTGAGACCG
>CAZTDK010000689.1:0-3935 GCA_964611965.1 uncultured Binatia bacterium (SeqCode)
GCGGTGGCGGCGGATTCGGTGGCGGCGGTTTTGGTGGCGGCAGCTTTGGACAAACAGGCTTCGGTGGCAGCGGCGGTCTTGGGTCGCGCACCGGAGGAATCGGTGGAGTGGGCGGTAGCCGTGGGGGCGCGTTCGGGGGCGGCGCCGGAGGGGGCGGCTTTGGCGGTGGTGTTCCTGGGGGGCCGAGCGATTTTGAAGGGACTGTTCGTATGACGGCCGATCCAGCGACCAACTCGCTGATCATCAATGCGTCGCCCCAGGACTTCGAGACGCTCAAGGAAGTCATCGAGAAGCTCGACGTCCGCCGGCGGCAAGTGTACGTGGAAGGCATTATTGCCGAAGTCAATCTTCACAAGACGCGTGATCTGGGAATCGAGTTCCAGGCCGCCACCAGCTTGCCGAACGGCGTCGGCTTGGCGCGTACCAACTTGACGGGCGACATCAACTCTTTGCTGACCCCGCAGAGTCTCTCGGGATTGGTTCTGGCGGCGGCCAGTAGTCAGACGGTGACGGTCAATGGTGTCACCGTACCGGCGCAGCAAGCGTTGCTGCGCGCCTTGCAATCGGATGCTGACGCCAACATCCTCTCCGCACCCACCATCCTCACCACCGACAACCAACAGGCCGAGATCGTGGCTGGTGAAAACGTCCCGTTCATTGCGAGCACGTCAACCACGGCGGTCAATCTAGCCAACACGTTCAACACCATCGATCGGCAAAACGTCGGTGTCACGCTGAAAATCAACCCCCAGATCTCGGAAGGCGGCACCGTGCGCCTCGACATCTTCGAAGAGGTCTCGAAAGTCGAGTCGACGAACCCGCAGCTTGGACCGACAACCTCGATTCGTTCGGCGACGACGACGGTGGTGGCTAAGGATGGGCAGACCATTGTCATCGGTGGGTTGATTTCCGACGATAACACCAAGGACAAGACTCAGGTTCCATTTTTCGGGGACATTCCCGTCATCGGCAACTTCTTCAAGAGCAACCACGTTGACAATCAGAAGGTCAACCTGCTGGTGTTCCTGACGCCACATATCATTCGCAGCGAGCGCGATTCGCGGAATTTCTCGGTTAGCGAGCGCGACCGGATCGTGCGGCGGCCATTTGAAATCCGCGGCGAGCCGCCGCCACATTGGCCCGAGCTCTACGGCCCTTCATGGGAATTGCGTCCGTCGCTCGATGCCGATGAGGAACCGACGCCGGGCGCCACAAAGGCGTCCAGCCACGTGCAGGTACATAAGCCGCTCATCGACGAGCCGCTCAGCGAAGCGCCGGTTGCGCCGGCGACGACCACCGCGGCGGCGTCGCCGCCCGTCGCCCCGCCGCCCGTCGCGCCACCTCCTGTCGTCGCGGCGGCGCCCATGCGGGCCAATGCGGCGGCGAGTGGCGGCGTGACGGATCGCTACGTGTTACTGGCCAGCCTGTGGGAGTCAGGGCAGGCACCGGCGAGCCTCGTTAGTAGCAACGGGCTGTTGGCGCTGGCAGTACCCGCGGAGTCGCCCCTGGCAAGCATCTTCAGGAAGGGTGACGGATATCGCTTTCAGCAAGATGCCTTCACTGCTACGTATGAATGCCTGGAGGTGTTTGCGACCCCGCAGGAGGCGTTCGCGAACTATCCCGAGGGCATGCGCGTAAGCAATCAACCGCCGACCTATCTGCACTGGCGTGAGCCCAGTGAGCCAGGGGCGCTGAATGCTGCCAGCTGGGTGCAATCGAACTGATCGCTATGGCGGTTGCGGCAAAATCACTCGAGGCCTTTCTCATCGATCAGGGCGCCGTCTCCGCCGAGACGGTGGAGAAGGCGCGCGAGCGCCAGCGCGATGGCAAGGGTCTCGGCGATGTGCTCCAGGAGATGGGCGCCATCGATCCGCGCACCTGGGCGCATGCGCTGGCGGACCACTTCGGATTGCCGTTTAGTGAACGCCTCCCAGAGGACAGCGAAATCGTCGCGCTGATCGCGCCGTTGCCGATCAACTTCGCCAAGCGTTGCTTGTTGCTGCCGGTCGCCAAGGACGGTGACACAGTGATCGTGGCCACCGCCGATCCCGCCAACATCGGGGCTTTGGACGACCTGCGCTTGTTGCTGCGCAAACCCATCCGGGTGTTCGTGGCTCCCGGCCCGGTCGTCATCGATGCGATCAACCGGGTATACGATATGGCCTCCGGCTCGGCTTCCGAGCTCATGGATGACCTCGATCAGGAGCGCCTCGACCTCGTGGGGACCGATCTGGAGGAGCCGCGGGATCTGCTCGAGTCGGATGATGAAGCGCCGATCATCCGCTTGGTGAACTCGCTGCTCTTCCAAGCGGCCAAGGACCGCGCCAGTGACATCCATATCGAGCCGTTCGAACGTAGCTTGGCGGTACGCTTCCGCATCGACGGCATTCTCTACGACATCATCTCGCCGCCGAAGCGCTTTCAACCGATCGTCATTTCCCGTGTGAAGATCATGGCGGGGCTCAACATCGCCGAGAAACGGCTGCCCCAAGATGGCCGTATCCGCATCCGCCTGGCCGGCAAGGACATCGATATCCGTGTGTCGATCGTGCCGACGGCATTTGGCGAGCGTGTCGTCATGCGTTTGCTCGACAAGTCGACGACCGTCTTGCACCTCGAGGAGCTTGGGCTCGTCGGCCAGAAACACGAGTCGGTCAGCCGGCTCATCAAACAGAGCCACGGGATTCTGTTGGTGACCGGACCGACGGGCAGCGGGAAAACCACGACGCTGTACGCGGCATTGTCGAAGATCAACACCACCGACAAGAACATCATCACCATCGAAGATCCGATCGAGTACCAGCTCCACGGCGTCGGCCAGATCCAGGTGAATCCCAAGATCGAGCTGACCTTTGCCAGCGGCCTGCGATCCATCCTGCGCCAGGATCCGGATGTGATCATGGTCGGCGAAATTCGCGATTTGGAAACCGCCGAAATCGCCATTCAGGCGGCGCTCACGGGACACTTGGTGTTCTCGACGCTGCACACCAATGACTCGTTCGGAGCGATGACCCGGCTGCTCGATATGGGGATCGAGCCGTTCCTCGTCTCGTCGTCCGTGCTCGGCGTCATGGCGCAACGCCTGGTCCGGCGCGTCTGCAGCAACTGCCGCGAGGCCTATCAACCGAGTCGGGAAGAGCTGGAGGAGATCGGCATCGGCCCGCAACGGGTGGCCGGGAACACCGTGTACAAGCCCGGGGCGGGTTGCCCGCAATGTAAACGTACCGGCTACCGTGGACGAACCGGAATCCATGAGCTCTTGGTTGTCGATGACGAGATCCGTGGGTTGGTGATGAAGAGTGCCGATGCGGCGACCATCAGACGGGCGGCGACGGCCAAGGGGATGACGACCTTGCGAGAGGACGGAGCAGACAAAGTGCTGCAAGGGATCACCACGGTCGAAGAAGTCCTGCGCGTCACCCAGGAAGACCTGATCTAGGGCCTGCGGCCGGCGTCTCTTTATGGACCGCTCCCGTTGGTCGCTGGAGACTGCCAAGTCCGAAAGGGTCCAAGGGCCGCTGCTAGCGTCGCAGTTGATAACTTGCTTTCGTTGGATCGCGGGCCGCGCGCTGAATGAAAATGCGTTGGGTGAGATGAAGACAAGCTGTCGTGTATCGCGGATCGAATTTTCCAAGCCGCAGCGTCGTCGGTAACGTGGCGGGGCTATGCCGGTATACGCGTATAAGGGGTTGAGCGAGCAGGGGCGTGCGGTCAGCGGCATCATTGATGCCGACAACCCGAAGGGCGCCCGCCTGAAGCTCCGCAAGAGCGGTGTCTTTCCGACCGACCTGACCGAGGAGGAGCGCAAGCGACCGGCAACCGCGGAGACGGCCGAGGGTGGCCTGAACTTTGGCCGCTATTTCGAACGCATTTCGCCCGATGAGTTGGCGCTGCTGACGCGCCAGCTTGCCACCCTGGTGGGGGCTGGTTTACCC
>CAZTDK010000690.1:0-3918 GCA_964611965.1 uncultured Binatia bacterium (SeqCode)
CCACGCGCGGAGATCGCCCACACCATCGTGTGCAGCGGCAGTCACGATCTGTCGATCGGCCTGCTGGAGGACAGCCTCAAGCGCGCCGCGCCGCAGCTCAAAATCTCCGCGAGCAACGTGGGAAGTCTCGGCGGCCTGCTGGCGCTGCAGCGCGGCGAGGCGCATGTCGTCGGCACGCATCTGCTCGATCCGAAGACCGGCACCTACAACCTCCCCGACATCCGGCGCCACCTCGATCTGCATGAAGTTGCCGTCGTCCACCTCGTCGTCCGCGAGCAAGGCCTGATCGTCGCGCGCGGCAACCCGAAGAACCTGCGCGGGCTGCGCGATCTGGCGCGCGCCGACGTCCGTTTCGTCAACCGACAGGCGGGAGCGGGGACGCGCGTGCTGCTGGACTACAAACTAGCCAAGCTGCGGCTGCGGCCGGAGCGCATTCAGGGCTACGAACGGGAAGCGTTCACGCACATGGCGGTGGCCGTCGCCGTGGCCAGCGGCCTGGCCGACTGCGGGCTCGGCGTGCACTCGGCAGCCAACGCCCTCGGCTTGGCCTTCATCCCGATCGAGAAGGAAGAATACGATCTCGTGTTCCGGGGCGATTTCTACGCCAGCAAGAAGGGGCAGGCGCTCATCGCAGCGATGCGCGCTGACAGTTTCCGCGCCGCGGTCGCACAGCTGGGTGGCTACGATGTGCGCCGCAGCGGCACGGTGAAGGTGGCACCGGGCGGCGACGCGGCGGCGCGGACCGCACCGCGTCGACCAAAGAGCCAGCCCGGCGCGCGTCCGCTTCGGGCACGACTACGGTAGACGGGAAAGGCTCGCCCGCGGCCCGACGTCCACATTGCCCCGCGGTCGCGCGAAACCCAGGATCAGTGGACGCCCGCAGCCGTCGTAGGAGCGGGCTCCACCCGCTTCCAGGTATCGTCCGGGTTGAAGATCTTGATGGCGCGTGCCGTCTGTGCGGTATTCGGACCAAGATCCTTCTGGAAGACGACGCCGTCCTGATTGACGATGAATGTCATCACCCCGGAATTGTCCCACTTCGCCGGGTAGGCCACGAGCGCGAAACCGCCGATCATCGCGCCATGCGCCACGTAGCTGTATGCACCGCCAGCCGCCGCCGGACCCTGCGCAGTGAGGATATGCACGTAGTAGCCATGATACGGGTCGCCTTTGCCCTTCGCCGCATACCCCTCCGCTCGCGCGCGGGCGAAGTGGGGTCCAAGTGGGCTCTCCTCTTCATTGGCCTTGGATTCCCAGAAGAGGCCGTCACGCTTTCCCGGACTGCTCGCCAGCTTCTGCGCGTAGTGCAGCAGAGCGGCGTGCTCGGGGTTGCGCTGATAGTACTCGCGTTGCGCGTCGACATAGGCCAAACAGACTTGAATCGCAGAGCGCTCGTTGGCGCCGATGCGCCGATCGAGGATCTCCTCCTTGCCAGCGGCGGCATCGAAGCGCCAGGCGTTGGCGGATTCAACCAACGGAATCGGGAATGGCCAGTTGTCGTTGCCGACCTGCAGAACGGTTTTCCCGTCCGCGGACTGCACCAGAGAGTGCGTCTCTTCGTAGGAACGCAGGAAATGATCGCCCACCTTGGCGTCGGCAACCGGGTCGCCCGAGCTGATGAGCGGCTGCGCTTCCTTGCCGAGCACCGCGAGCAGTGCCTTGGTGTCCTTGGTCTTGATCGCGGCAGCGAGTGCCTGCACGGCTTCCTCGGCTGTCGCGAAGCTGCGCTGACCGGAAACGGCGGCAGCGGGGCGTATGCCGGGTAGCGTAAGCGCGAGCGCGAAAAACAGCATCGCCGGCTTGCACGACCGGTGAGAGAGATAGGCTGCGATCGTTGTCATCGTCGACTCCTGGGTTCTGGATTGCGGCGCACGTACGGGCGTGAGGCAACGCCTAGCCCTTCAATGCCGCCGCCCACCGCCATGTCCTCCTCCGCCGCCCGCCTGCCCGCCACCTCCGCGCGCACCACCGCCGGCTTGCCGGCTCCCGCCGCCGCCACCACCGAAGGCTGCGGCGCTCTGGCGGCTGGCCTTGCCGCGGTTCGCGTCTCCCCGAACTTGTTGGGCGTCGCCGAGCCCTTGGAACGCCCCCGCCCCGCTTTTGCTCGGCGCTCGGCCTTGTGCCTGCGGACGTTGGGCTTTCGACCCTGGGCGCTCGCCCGCGGACTGGCGCCCGCCACGGTCCGTGGGCCGATTGGCCGCCGCCTGGCGCCCGCCGCGATCGGCGGGGCCATTGGCTCCTGGCTGACGCCCACCGCGGTCTGCACCAGCGCCGGCGTTGCCCTTGAAGTCTTTGGCGGCGCCACCCGCCAGCTCCTGCCGGCCCTGCTCGGCGCGGCCGCGAAACGCTTCGCGCGACTTGGCGTCACTGGCACCGGCGCGGTTGTATTTCTGCTGTGTGTTCGGGTCGCGATACTGGACGCCCTTGCGATGGTCGACGTTGTGCTGCCAGTTATTGTTGGAGATATTCGTATGATTGAAGTTATTATAGTTATTCACATTGATATTCACGTCGTTGTGCCCACCATAGCCTCCCCAGCTGCAGCCGCCCCACAGCGCGGCGCCCACGGCCATGCCGACACCGAACGAGATCAGTGACGTCGTGGCCACATACCCGGGGGGGTAGTAGCTGTAGGGTGGGGAGGCCGGATACGGCCACGTGCCGTACACCACGGTGGGATTGTAGGTCGGCACGTACACTACTTGCGGCTGCGCCGGCTCGATCTTGATGATCGTTGGCGGCGGAGCGGCCTGTCCCTGAACGGTGACGGTCTGCTGGACGTTCACCGGCGCCTGCTCCACGGTCACCTTCTGCTGCTCGTTGGACTTGAGATTACCAGCGGCGTTCGCCTGGTTGCGTAAACGCTGCACCGCATCCATGACGTCGCTCTGCTGCGCCAGGAACGCGTCGCCCAGCTTCTGCGTCCAGTCGAGCTTGTCGTTGAGCATACTCAGCACCGGTGGAAAAGCGATGAGCGACTTCACGCTCGGATCCCACGTTTGCTGCGGCAAGGCATCTTCGAGCGCCTTGTCCTTCAGGGTGGAGTTCTGTTTCTGCCAGCGAGCCGCCTCGACAATCTCGAGCGGATAGGTCGCCGCCATGAGCACCTGGGCCAGCAAGGGGTCTGGGTAGAGGGCGATGGGCGCAACCAGCTGATCGATCTCCTCAGCCTTGAACACCGGTGCCGGCGGCGCCGCCGGTGGCGCGGCATCCGTGGCCGCCAGCACCGGCAAGCCGGGCGCGACGAGGACCAGCGCCGCCAGCAGTGCCGCGATCGATTTGGACGGGTGATTCATCTGGCCACCTCCTCACTATTGGTGAAGCTGCATCGCGACCAGAAGCACCCCTCCCTGCAAAAGGAGGAAGCGATACTGTCAATCGGACGCGCTGTGCGCGTCCCGGCGCGCAACCTTGATCGTGAGCCCTCTGCAAACCACCGTCGAGCCTGAACGGTGAGCTACCAGAACAACTGGTGGCCGGCGATAGAGGCCGCTACCCAGCAACACCACACGTGCCAGCCGGTCGCATCACTTGTGCGGGTGGATCTTCGTGATCTTCGATCCCTGAATACCGATCCCGGCCATGAGACCCTTCTGGTCGAAGATGATCGCGTAGATCTCATCGGTGAGGGTACCCGAGGTAATCGACTTGGCGAATCCCTTGTCGACGAACACGATACTCGGCCCGGTGCCGATCTCCCAACCGTCGTGCTTGTCGAGATAGTCCAGGGCCGAGTCGGTCATGAAGAACAGCGCGTAGCCGAAGGCCTGCACACCGGCTTGCAGGCCATAGGAGGCCGCCGCGGTGTTGTAGTAGCCGATGCTCTTGCCACCCTTGCGCAGCGCGCCGTTCCCGCCCTGTCCGCCGATGATGAACCCCGCCTTCCTGGAGTGGTCCTCGACGGTCACCCTGTACCGG
>CAZTDK010000691.1:0-3918 GCA_964611965.1 uncultured Binatia bacterium (SeqCode)
GCAGCCTCGGCGCCGGCGGCGTTCACGATCGGCTCCACTTTCGGCTGGTCATCGGCGTGCTGCTGCGCTGCCTCACGCTGCTGCGGCCGGTACGCGGCCACGTGCTACGCCTGGTGCTGGGCTTCACCGCGCTCACCGTGGCCTTGGCTCCCATCGGCTTCCTGCTTTTCGATCTGTTCTGGACGCGCGTCCTCCAGGGCCACCCGCTGACCGCGCTCGAAGCTCGCCTGCTGAGTTGCGATCCGGTGCAAACCGTCAGCGTCGTTGTCATGAGCGTGGATGTGCGCCAGCAGGTCGCGCTGCGCACGGTGGTCGTCGGCGTGCTGGTCAGTCTGATCTCGATGCCGCTCTTCCTGGGCCTTTGGTACTACCAGGTCTGGATTCTCCAGAAGATCAACCAGCGGCTCCGTCTCGAGCTCGTCGATCGCCTGCAGTCGCTCTCCCTCCGCTTTCACGCGGAGAGTCGGATCGGCGATGCGATTTATCGGCTGTATCAGGACAGCGCCATGGTGACGCAGCTCATCGACGTCCTGCTGCTGACGCCGCTCGGGGCGCTCGCGCGCTACCTCTTCTCCCTGGCGCTCGTCTTCTGCTTCGACCCGTGGCTCGCGCTGATCCTCGCCGCGATCTGGCCACCGTCCCTGATTGTCTCCAACCTGCTCTCGCAGCGGCTGCGCAGGCGCTTCCGCGACGCCCGCGAGGCCAACAGCGAGCTCACCTCGACGATCCAGGAAACACTCGCGGGCATCCGCGTGCTCAAGGCGTACGGGACCGAGGGGAGCGCACAGGCGCGCTTCGAGCAGCGCTCGCGCGCCGCCTTCGCGCGCGCGTTCGAAGCGCGCAGCCTGCTGGCGATCTTCGGCATGCAGATCTTCTGGATCGGCGGCCTGTCCCTGCTCGGGAGCACGGCGTACGCGGCCCTCGCCACACACGACGGTGGTCCGCTCTTCGCCACACGCCTGCTCGCGGCCTTCGGCTTCACCGCCTGGAATCTCGGCCTCTTCAACAGCCTCAAGCTCAACTTCGGCACCGGCGCCGACCAGGTGCGGCGTCTGTTCTCGACGTGGGGTCGGGTGCAGGACATCGCGATCGGACTCGACCGCGTGTTCGAGCTGCTCGATCTGGAATCCGAGGTGCGCGACGCGCCGGATGCCCGTCCGCTGGCAGTCGTGCGGAGGGGTGTTGCCTTCCACGACGTGAGCTTCCGCTACATCCATGACCGCCCCGCCCTCGAGGCCGTCACCCTCGAGGCGGAGGTCGGGGCCATCACGGCGATCGTGGGACCCACGGGCTCTGGGAAGAGCACGCTCATGGCGCTGCTCCTGCGGCTCTTCGATCCCGAGACCGGCCGGATCGAAATCGACGGCATCGACCTTCGCCACTATACCCTCGCGAGCCTGCGCGCCCAGATCTCTATCGCGTTGCAGGAGAACCTGCTCTTCGGCACGACGGTGCGCGAGAACATTCGCTACGCCGTCGCCGATGCCACGGATGCCGCGGTACGCGAAGCGGCGCGCATTGCCGCCGCTGACCGCTTCATCGAACGCCTGCCCCAGGGCTACGACACGCTGCTGGGCGAGCGCGGCACCAAGCTCTCGACGGGGCAGCGCCAGCGCATCTCGATTGCGCGCGCCGTGCTCAAGAACGCCCCCATCCTGATCCTCGACGAACCGACGGCCGCGCTCGACGCCGAGACCGAGATGCAGGTGCTCGGGAACCTCGCCGCATGGGGGGCCGGGCGCACGATCTTCCTGATCACGCACCGGCTCTCGACGATCCGCCGCGCCGATCGCATCGTGTACCTTGCCGAAGGACGGGTGCTGGAGATCGGCTCCCATACCGAGCTCGTCACACGCGAGGGAAGCGCCTACCGCCGCATGGTCGACGTGGAAACGGCGCAGCCCGCCGGCGGAGGGACCCTGTGAGAGCCGACTTCGAAGAGAGCGACCGCGTCTCGAGCCGCGAATCCGCGATGCTGCTGCGACGCGCGCTGCGTTACGTCGCACCGTTCAAGCACCGCTTCCTCGTCAAGCTCGGCTTCGTCATCGTCAGTCTGATCCCGTACCTGCTGCTGCCGTGGCCCGTGAAGATCGTGATCGACCACGTCATCGAGGCGCATCCCATCGGTACCTCGATCACGCCGTATCCGTTCTTCGTCGCCCCCCTCCTCAAGCCGCTCGCCGGCGCGACGCCGGGAACCATCCTGCTGTGGACCGTGCTGGCGCAGGCGCTGCTCCTCTTCGTCATCGGAGCCGTCGGTGCCGGCGCCAATGAGAACGACCGTGTCGACGGCTATCTAGCCGGCGGGCAGGACGTCGCCACACGGACCGAGAACCACGCCAACGCCGGCTTCAGCCTGGCCGGTGGCCTCCTGGGCTACGTCGATTTCCGCTGGACGATCCGGCTCACCCAGGATCTCAATCACCACTATCGCGCGCGACTCTTCGAACGCATTCACGCGCTCCCGATGACGGCGTTCGACGATGAGCGCATCGGCGACGCCGTCTATCGCGTGATGTACGACACGCCGGCAATCACCGAAACCTGCTACCGCTTACTGCTGACGCCGGTCGCGGCGCCACTCAACCTCCTGGTCGTAACCGGCACCATCGCGCTCGTCTACGGCTCTCATCCGCTGCTTGCCTGGAGCGGTCTCGCCTTCGTACCGCTCATCTTCACCGCGACCGCGCCGTTCACGGGCTTGACACGGCGCCGGGCGGAAAGCGCCCGCAAGGCTGGCGCCACCACCACATCGTCGGCCGAGGAAAGCCTGACAAACATCCTGGCGGTGCAAAGCCTCGGTGGCGAGGCGCGCGAGCGCCGGCGCTTCGACGCCGACAGTTGGGAGAGCTTCTCGAGCTTTCGCCGACTCCTGCGCATCGGCATCTTCGCCACGCTCGCCGGCGCCGGACCCGGGGTGCTGCTTGGCGCTTTTGTCTTCCTCTACATCACCCGCCTGGTGATCGAGGGTGCACTCTCCCCCGGGGACTTCGCCGTGCTCTTCACCTACTTCCTGCTGATCGTCGGCTCGTGCGTCGATCTCGGCGCGCTCTGGATCCGCGTGCAGGAGTCCGCCATCGGCCTGCATCGCGTGTTCTTCCTGATGGACCTCCCGGGCGAAAAGGATCATCCGGGTGTGCGCACCCTTCCGCCCTTGCGGCAGGGGATGCGAATGGAGAACGCCTCCTACGACTATCCGGACGGGACGAGCGCGCTCCGCGACGTGAGCCTCGAAGCGCGCGTCGGCGAGGTGACCGCCCTCGTGGGTCCGGCCGGCGCCGGCAAAACCACCCTCGCCTACCTGCTGCCGCGCTTTGTGTCGCCGACGCAGGGTCGCGTGCTACTGGACGGCGTCGACCTGGAGCAGGTTTCCCTCGACTCGCTGCGCTCGCAGATCTCCTTCGTGTTCCAGGAGACGGTGCTCTTCGACGACACGGTCGAGGCCAACATCCGGGTCGGACAGCCCGAGGCTTCCGAGGCGGAGGTAAAACGCGCCGCGGTGATCGCCGGTGCCGACGAGTTCATCCAGCGGTTGCCGGAGGGCTATCGTACCCGTCTTGGGCGGGGTGGCGGAAAGCTCTCCGTCGGGCAGAAGCAACGGCTGTCGATCGCGCGTGCCCTGGTACGACGGGCGGCCATCTTGATCCTCGATGAGCCGACGTCGGCGCTTGATCCCGACACCGAACAGCGGCTGGTTGCCGCGTTGCGCGCCGCCAGCGGCGACCACCTCGTCCTGGTCATCGCCCACCGGCTGTCGACGATCCGCGCCGCCGACCAGATCGTGTTTCTGGATGAGGGTCGCATCATCGAGCGCGGCAGCCATGCGGAGCTGATGGCCCGTCCGGACGGCGCGTACCGCCGCTTCGTAGAGTTGCAAACCCGCGGCGCCTAGGACCTGCGGTCGGCGTCTCTTCTATG
>CAZTDK010000692.1:0-3917 GCA_964611965.1 uncultured Binatia bacterium (SeqCode)
CCGTAGAGCGGAGAGCCCAGCTGCGGGCTGATGAGCGCTTGCAGTTGAAAGGCCTCGACGACGCCGGGGGCGATCATGCGGGCAGCGTATCGCAAGTCGCGTGGCGAGTCAGCGCTTGGCCGCCTCATGCGGAAGGTACGGAGGTGCGGAGCGGCTTTGCACGACAAATGGGAAACCGACCGTGCCAACCGAGCTCACCCCCTGGCCCCCTCTCTTGGAAAGAGAGGGGGAAGTTGAAAGCTAAAATGAATTCCTTCCAGCCCCTTTTCTCTTTCCAAGAGTCGTCATGAAGCGGATCGCGTCGCCCGAGGCAAGGAAAACCCCAAGCCCCACGCCCTCAAGCCCCAAGCCCTCACTCCCATTTTCGAGGCAGAAGGGGTTCGGAGGATGAGCTCGGTTGCCTGCGCATGCCGCGGGGTTTCGAATGGCCGTGTAAAACCTGGCGGAGGCTTCGAGCTCTCCGTCCGCGGCTGACACAAACCAGCGTCGTGGACTACGCAGACCTGTTGGAGTCGAGGCAACAATCGGGCAGAATCGGAACGCCAAGCCGCCGGAATAGGAGGGAGAGACCATGCAGACCGTGCGCGACATCTTGAAGAAGAAGGGCTCGGAATTCTACTCGGTGACCCCGGACACATCGGTTTACGACGCGCTGAAACTGATGGCCGAGCGGAATATCGGTGCGGTGCTGGTGCTCGACGTCGGGCGACCTGTCGGGATTCTTTCGGAGCGCGACTATGCCCGCCAGGTGGTGCTGAAGGGCAAGGCGTCGAAGGACACCCCCGTCCGCGAGATCATGACCTCCCGCGTGGTGTTCGTGCGGCCCGAGCAGAGCGTCGAAGAATGCATGGCGCTGATGACCGACCGGCGCATCCGCCATCTCCCGGTGCTCGAAGCGGGCCTGCTCACTGGCATCATCTCCGTCGGCGACGTCGTCAAGGAAGTGATCTCCGAGAAGCAGTACCAAATCGATCAGCTGGTGAACTACATCAGCAGCGGCGGATGAACCGCTGCGCGGAATGGTGAATCGTGAATGGTGAATGGTGAATGAAGAGTGCGCGGTTGAGTCGGAGCGTCGTTAGAGACAAGAGCGTCCCTCCTCAATTCACAATTCACGATTCACCATTCGCGCGCGAGTTGCGCCTACGGTGCATTGAGAGCGGAGCGCAACTCGCGCGCGAGCACGTCGACCGTCCCGCGTGTCCCGCCCGCGAGCTTGAGACGCCACTCGCCGTCGGTCTCGAAGCGCGGGTCGCCGATATAGTCGCCCCAATGCTCGATCACCCGGTGAATCGCCGTCGCTTCCAAGGGGTCGTCGCCGAACTTGCGGATCGCCGCCAGCACGTCGGGGACGACGCGCACGAAGGCGCGCAGCGCCGCGGCCGTCTTGATGCTGTAGCGCTTTCCCGTCCACGCCTTGGGAAAGACCTTGGCAATTTGCTTGAAGTAGTTCTGGAAGAAGCGCGTCGAGTGCTCGCGGAAGTCGTCCGCCTGCTTGCCGCCGAAGGCGTCGAGCGCATTGAACACGCCCTTCAGCTCCTCGGCGAGCGGCGCCTGGGCGACGCGGCCGTGGCCGACACCGAACAGCTTGATCTCGCCGTGCAACGGCGAGCCACTATCCTCGCTCAGGGAGCGGACGATGTCGTGGCTGGCGGCCAACGCGGGATCCGGATACAAGCGCCGCCCCGACAAGGAAATGAGGTGCGACGGATTGAGTTTCGTGTGCTTGGCGTTGATCGTCACGAACAGCTCGACGACTTGATCGGCGGACAGCCGATCGAAGATGATTGCCGGCACCTGCACGTCCTCCGCCGGATGCTCTTCGGCGAGCTGGTGCAGGGCCAGGAGCCGGTGCTGGCCATCCAGGGCGCGCAGCGAGCCTTCGTCGGGCGGCAGCTGCAGGACGCCGAGAATACGGTGCGAGCTGATGGCGACGAAGTCGAGCCGTTGATCGCACACCAGCAACACCGCCCCGGGGATCGCCGGCAGATTCTGCGCTTCGGCGCATTGCAGGTAGTAGTCCATCAGCTCGGCGATCTTCCTTTGGATCACCGGGCGCTGGTAGGCGTCGGCGCTATGCGCGATCTTGTTCTCGAGGACGTCCCAATTGACCTTGCCGGCGCGTCCCGCTTTGACCGGCCGCTTGCCGTGCGTGCGGCCGGCCTCGCCGTAACTCAAGACCTCGAAGCGCACCAGCTTCTGCACGTCGCGGACACCGAGGATCGCCTGGTAGAAATAGACACCGAACTGGTGCAGCCGCATCGCGGGAACCGTGATCATCGCAGTCCTCTCTCCCTCGCCAAGTTATGCCGACCGGCGCCGACTGTAGTCAGCGCGCGGGTTCGGGGTCAAGGAGAATGGGAGACGGGAGCGCGGCGTCGGAGGCAGCAGTGGGCGGTCAGGTGAACCGCGCGCGCGCGAAGCCTACGGGGAGCAGTGGTCGGGACAGGCGAATTTTGTCGCCAGGTGTACGCCCGTACCCCTGGAGGACCTGGAATACAACGCCGCCGCTGCCGCGCTACGACCCCACACGCCCCTGGCAAATGACGATTCCCTTCGGACCTCACGACCCAGCAGCCAGCAGGCTCCTGAAAAACACGAAGAGCACCCTTCGAGAGCCTCAGGGTGAGCGGAAAGGGTCCATAGATTCGGGGAGGGCATCCGCTCATGCTGAGGCTCTCGAAGCATGGGGTGGGGTTTTTCAGCAGCCTGCGGGGCCTCGGATGAGGCCCCGAATTCTGCAGCCCGAGGCCTGAAGCCAGGTTTCAGCTCAGGACGCCGGCGGCACTGGTGCAGGTGGTGTCGGCGTTGGTCCTGGCTTACTGGTTTTGGTGCGGGGCCGGTTCGGCCGATCGAAGAGTACGCTATGCACCTGTGGGGCGCCATCTTCCGACGCGGCGCGCGCCCAGCGTTTGAGTCCGGCCAGTGCCGTCGCCCATTTTTGCGCGATCGGCGCGCGGGCGTTGCGCGCGGCACGCAGGGCGGATTGCAATTTGTCGATCTCCGCCACCTGCCGCTCGACCGCGAGCGCCGCCTTCTCCGCCGCTTGTGCCGCCGCTAGCGTCGGTTTGCCAATGCCCTTCGCCTGGCGGAGCGCCTGCACCAGCTGATGAATCGTCTTCGCCTCCTCCGCCGCCGGCAGCGCCACGAGCCGGCCCGGCCCCAACGGCAGCAGGTCGCGGAACGGATTGCCACGCGGCCGGCCCTCAGCGATCAACGCCCGCGCCACCGCATCCACCGTCGCGCTCTGCTCCACATCGAGCTCGCCCAGGCGCATTTGCGCCACGCCGACGCTGTTGCCCGCCGCCTGCACCTTGTCGTGCGCGGTCTTGTACTCCCGTTGCACCGCCGCAAACACGCTCAGGCTTGCCTTGATCAAGCGGGTATCCACGGTCTGCGCCGCAGCCAGAATCGAGGCGCCGGCATCGAGCTGCGCCTCCACACTGCCGGGAATCTTCATGGTCGCCATATTCCGCCTCCAGAGATATAGGTGATGTGGACCACTATCTGTAACAGTTCAGACAGGATGTCAAGGAAAATCTTCGGCCGAGTGTAGTTTCTCACCTCGGTTGAGGGATACGCGCCAAGGTTTTGGACGCCGCACTCTCCCCCGCATCTATGTACGTAGGACTATCATAAATCGGCGAGCTGTCCTTCGGAGCGCAAGCCGCCGCGCGCGTGGCGACGACACCACGAAATCGGGGGTCACAGTTCGGCGTCCAATGCGACGATCATCGCTCACGATCCCACGGCCGGTCCCAACAATCCGCGCGTGCCCGGTGATCGACCATGCTCGCGTGGTTTCAATCCACGCGCGTGCCCGAAGGCACGCGCGACTCACTTCAGCGATTTGCCGCTTCATCTCATCGGGTTTCAATCCACGCGCGTGCCCGAAGGCACGCGCGACCCGGATTCTC
>CAZTDK010000693.1:0-3914 GCA_964611965.1 uncultured Binatia bacterium (SeqCode)
GCCATGATCCCGTCGCCGGTGTACTGGTTCACCGTGCCCTCGAAGCGATGCACGCCCTTGGCGAGGATGGCGAAGAAGCCGTCCATCACCTTGTGCCACTCCTCGGGGTCGAGCTTGCCGGCGAGGTCCATCGATCCCTTCACGTCGGCGAAGAGCACCGTGACCTGCTTGCGCTCGCCCTCGAGGGCGGAGCGCGAGGTGAGAATCTTGTCGGCGAGGTGCTTGGGAGTGTAGCTCAGGGGGCTGAGGACTGGCAGCTGGGGGCTGGCAATGGAAGAGGGAGCCAACCGCGCCATCTGAGCGCGGCACTTGCGGCAGAACTTCGCCGCCGGTCGGTTGCCCGCGCCGCACGACGGGCAGGCCGCCTCCAACGGCGCGCTGCACTCCTCGCAGAAGAGCGAGTCAGCGAGATTCTCGGTGCGGCACTTCGGGCAGTTCACAGAAGCATCCTCGTAGGAAGGTCTCGGATGCCGGGTGTCGGTGTCTCAAAACCTAACCACCGATCTCGTCGTTCAGCCGGTTTGCGGGATCCGGCGCGCCCATGGCGCGATACATCGCCTCGGCCTCGCGCAAGCCGGTGTGCAACAGCGCGCGGTCGCTGCGGCCCGCCAGCCGCGCCTCCGCCGCGCGCAGCCGCGGCAGCAGCGAGTTGCCGCCGCTCTTGTGGACAAACTGGCGGGCGGTGGTGATCACCGCTGTGATGTCCGACGCCGGCGCGTCAGTGCAAACCAGCGCGTCGGCCAGCACGGTACGGCCAAGAGCGGACATGAACCATGAGCCATCGGCGTCGGCGAACTCAACCGCTTCACGAGCCCGAGTGATTGCCGCTGCCGCGTCACCGCGCGCCAGACACAGGTCGGCGAACAGGGCGAGATTGTAGGGCCGCACCTCGAGGGCAGTCCGCGCGCTTTCCGACTGCTCCAACGCGGTAGTAAAAACCTCCGGGCTGGCATCGAAGTCGCCGCTCACGAAGTGCGCGATTGCGAGAGATACCGAAGAGTGAATCTGCGAGTATCGGCTGCCACCAGCGTCGGCAATCTCTACCGCCTGCAGTGCGGCGCTGCGAATGTCACCGAGCGGTGAGCCAGCGGTACCACCCGCAAGGTGCACGACTCGGGCGAGAAGGCCCAGTGCCCATCCCAGGTTTTCGTTCGCCTGATGCTCGCGCGCCAGACGAACCGCGCGTTCCATGCGCGGCCAACACTCTGCGAAGCTGCCAGCACACGCCAATGCCCATGCGGCCAACGTTTCTGCCCAGATCAGCGGACTGTATCCTACTATTTCGCGGCCGATATGTGGGTCGCCTTGAGCAAGCTCGACGATGCGATCGAAGGCAGTGAGCGCCGGCCCGAGACGGCCTGAAGACAGGAGCCAGTACGCGCGCCCCGTCTCGATGGCGGCGATCTCACCGCGGTCCATCTCGTCACTGATCATGGCGCTGGCTTCCATGGCGATTTCGAGCGCCGTTTCAACTCGACCGAGCACACCGAAATGCGCCGCAACACCCACCAACATTGCGGCAATGGCGGCTGGCCGGCTGAGCTCGCGAGCCAGGGCGCGCCCCTCGTCGAGCATGCCGCGCATCTCGTCTTCGCTCATCCCGAGGCGCCAGGTGCCGCCGGCCAGGATGTTGCGACACGCGAGCAGGCGCGATTCCTTGCTGTCCAGGTCGTCAAGGGAGCGGCCGAGCTCGCGCACTTTGCGCCAATGCCGCATGCCTTCGACTGGATCGCTGGCACCGACCCACTCGGCGGCGCGGCGATGCCAGCGCACCGATTGCTCGGCGTCGGCTGCTTCTTCCCAGTGGTGCGCCAACAGCGCGGCCTGCTGATCGAGATCGTGCCCATGCGCCGTTTCAATGACCCGCGCGACCGCAGCGTGCAGGCTGCGGCGCCGCTCGCCGAGTTGCGACGCGAGCGCCACTTCCTGGGTCAAAGGGTGCTTGAAGAGATACTCCACCACCGGATAGAGCGACTGCTCGTAGACAAACTCGGTGTCCTTCAGCTTTTGCAGCGCCTCGCGCAACTGCGGCGCGTCCTGCTCGACGACGGCTGCGAGCGTCGGTTCGTCGAACTCGCGCCCGATGACGGCCGCGGTTTGCAACACGTCCTTTTCCCGCTCCGCCAGACGATCGATGCGCGCCGCCAGCAATGCATGCACCGAGCTCGGTACTTCCAATTTGTCGACTGGAGTGACCAGTCGATAGGCGCCTTTGCTACCCTGCAACTTTCCCGACTCGATGAGATTCTGCACGACCTCTTCGGTGAAGAACGGATTGCCCGCCGTACGGGTATGGATCGCTTCGGCGAGGCCAGTGGTGCTGGGATCGTGGCCGAGCAGCGCATCCACGAGCTCGCGGATGGCGTCGGGGCCAAGCGGCGTGATGGGCAGTTGATGGTAGAACGACTTGCCCATCCACGGCGCTTGGTACTCGGGGCGGAAGTTGAGCATCACCAAGGCGCGCGTCCCGACGACGGCGTCGACCAGCGGCTCGAGAAACGCCGCGCTACCGCCGTCGAACCAATGCAGGTCTTCGAGCAAGGTAACCGTGGTCTCCTTCTGTCCGCGTGCCTGAACCACACGTCGCACCATGTCGAACATCTGCCGCTGGCGCGCTTCGGGATCGATGCGTGGGGCGGGATCCTCGGGATCGGGGACACCCATGAAGTCGAAGAGCAACGGCAAGCTTTCGCGCAGGCGCTCGTCGAGCAGCAGCATGCGGCCGGCAATACGCTCGCGCGCGGTGGCGTCGCTATCCTGCTCGGTGATGCCGTAGAAGGCACGAAAGAGCCGCAGCACCGGCAGGAAAGGGATCGCTTTGCCGTGCGCGACGCCGGTGGTTTCATAGGTCATCAAGCCGTGCGCCCGGCAGCGCTCGAGGAACTCGAAGCACAGGCGGCTCTTCCCCAACCCCGCGTCGCCGACGATGCCGACGACTTGGGCATGCCCCTCGCGGGCCCGCGCCAGCGCCGACTCGAGCAGCTGCATCTCGTCGCCGCGGCCGACGAAGCGCGAAAAGCCACGGCTGCGCGAGACATCGAGGCGCGTGCGCATCTGCCCGAGCCCCTGTAACTCGTGGACGTGAATCGTCCCCGCACCTTTGATCTCCATCTCGCCCAGATCGGCGAGCGCGAAGTAGCCCTGCACTTCCGCCGCGGTGTTCGCCGTGAGGTATGCCTTGCCTGGCTCGGCGATCTGCTCCATGCGTGCGGCGAGGCCGACGGTGTGTCCCTGCGCCGTGTAGTCCATGCGCAGGTCATCGCCGATCTTGCCGACGATCACCGCCCCGGAGTTGATGCCGATACGCGCGGAGCAATTGAGGCCGCGGCGCAGCCGCAGCTCGTTGGCGTAACCACGCAGCCCGTCGAGCAACTGCAACGCCGCGTAGCACGCGCGGCGCGCATGGTCCTCGTGCGCGATGGGTGCGCCGAACAATGCCATGATGCCGTCGCCGGTGTACTGGTTCACCGTGCCTTCGAAGCGGTGCACACCCTCGGTGAGGATCTGGAAGAAGCGATCGAGGATCTTATGCCACTCTTCCGGGTCGACCTCACCCGCCAGATCCATCGAGCCCTTGATGTCAGCGAACAGGACGGTCACTTGCTTGCGCTCACCTTCGAGCGCGGATCGGGATTGCAGGATTCGATCGGCAAGGTGCTTGGGGGTGTAGGCGCGGGGAGAGAGGTCGTTCGTCGTTCGGTTGTTAGTTGGCAACGAACGGCCCACTGTCGGCTGTGCACTGCCGGCGAGTGTCGCGCCGCATTCGCCGCAGAACTTCTCGCCCGGCGCGTAGGGTGTCCCACATGCGGTGCAGGTCAGAGTGAGGCGAACACCACACTCGACACAAAATTTGCGGCCGGCTTGGTTCCCGGCGCGATGGAAAAGGAGAAATAGTGATGGTGACCTACGATCCC
>CAZTDK010000694.1:0-3900 GCA_964611965.1 uncultured Binatia bacterium (SeqCode)
GCAGCTCGTGACGGTCACGGGGAGCGCCGGTCAAACGTACCTGCTGCAGTACTTCGACAGCGGCGAGCCTTACTACAACGGCGGACGCTACTGGAACATCCGCGACGAAGGGACGTACTGGGTTTCGACTGTGCACGCCGGCGATCCCTCCGATTCCATCGACGCCACGGGGATCATCATGCGCACGCCGCGCGGGGTTGCGCCGGACGCGCACATCCAACCGTTTGCCAGCCAGGTTGTCGACCTCGCCAAGGGACAGAGCTGGGCACGCCGCTGCAACTTACTCACGCCGATCAGCCTGTTCTTCCATATCGCGACTGCGGGCAAGTATGAGGTCGTGTCGCGCGGCATCGCGGCAAAGTTTCGCATCGAGCCGTTCTTCGTGAACCGCCCGGAGCACTATGAGATCCCCGAGCTGCGCGGCGGCGGTGGGGTGTGGGATCTCGACCCCGGTTACTACGTGCTCACCGCAGAGCCCGAGAAGAAAGGCCTCATCGACATCGCCATCCGCCCCGCCAGCCGGTCGAATGCGGCCGACGTGTTCGCCGAGTTGATCGGCAAGGACCGAACCGCTGAGCTGCGCGCGCTCCGCGCGGCGGTACAGTTTTCGACGCTCACCGTCGAGCACGATTATCGCTACACCCTTTTCCTCAACGAGCAGCGCATGCCCGTCGGCATGATATTGCGCCACCTGCCGCTCGATCTCACCGATCCGTTGCCGATCATTCAGAAACCGGGCGAGGAAGTGGCGGTGCCGTTCACGGTGGCCGAGCCCGGCAGCGTGCGCGCCGAGGCGGAGGACGGCACACCGCTGGCCGTGTCGGTGGACGGCGGCAGCGCCCTGCAGTCGCAAACCGTGAAGCCCGGTGAACACCGTGCCTCGGTGCGCTACGACGGCGATGGCCAGGTGCGCTACGATCTGCTCGTCGAGCCGCTGGCGTTGCAGGCCAGCACACCGCTTCCGCCGCTGCCTGACCTCGCCCGTGCGGCGCCACCCAAGCTGCGTGTGCTCACGGAGAAGGAGCCACAGTACCTTGACCTCGAGCGGCGCGCCGACGCCACGTTCCTCGTGCGCGCCACCACCGCCGCGTTGTACCGTCTGCAAAGTACCGGCTTGCTCACTACGGAAGGCCGCTTGCGCACTCGCACCATCACCAGCTTCGCGCAGGGCACGGAAAACGGCGTCAGTCACAACTTCTTCATCGGCCAATATCTACGAGAAGGCGATTACCAGATCACCGTCTCGACCCTCGGACCGTCTGCCGGCCACCTGGGGGTGACCCTCGAGCGCACGCAACTGATCGATGGCGGCAGTCTCACACCCGGAGTCGCAGCGCACCTGGCCCTGCCCGCCGGCGAAGCGGTGCGTTACACGTTCACCGTGCCGGCAGAAGGCGACTATCGCCTGCGCTCGATCGGCGTAGGAACGACCTTCAAATGCCGCATTGAGGACGCCGACGGCTGGCCCATCGAGCCATCCAACATTCTCGCCGACGTCACCCATCGTTTCGAGCCCGGCACCTACCACTTCGTATCGTTGCCGGAGCCCGTGGCGGGCCGGCGCTTGACCTTGCTCGAGCGCATCCAGGCGCCAGCGAAGCTCGAAGGCCACGGCCCGCACACCTTGCCGCTTGCCCAACACCTCGAACACGTATGGACCGAGCCCGCGGCAGGCGATGAGCGCACGCCCGACACCTGGGAGTTCGCCCTGCCGGCGCCGGTCGATGCGCGCATCGACCTCAGCGACGAGATGCAGGGGACGCTCGTGCTCGTGAATGACGATCTGCGCCTGACACCAATCGCCACACTGCCGCCGGCACGCGGCTGGAAAGGGAAACTCGAATCCGGCCGCTATCGGCTCGAGACGGTCTGCGCCCGTACCGATAACCAACACGCCTATGCGGTCGCCGTCTGGCCGGAGCAGCTGGTTTCCGGCCTCGATCGCAGCATCAATCCGCCGGCCAGTGTGCCGCTCTCGGTCGGGCGCGACGGGCTCGTGCAGCTCAGCTCCTTCGGCGCTGCCGATGTGCGCGCGCGGCTGTACGACGCCCAGGGCCGTCTGGTCGCCAGCAACGACGACGGCCCCGACGACTGGAACTTCCAGATCCAGAGCCGCTTGCAGGCCGGCATGTATCGCCTGCAGGTCGACCCGGTCGCGTTGCCATCGCCGAAGGTGTTGTCGGCGGCCCCCACCCCGGGCTCTGACCAACACGACAACGGCGAGCCGGAGGGCGACAGTGGCGGCGCGGTAGCCGAGGTTGAGGCAGCCACGCCGGCCGCCACACCGAACGCGGCGACCGCCTCGGTCTCGATGCGCTCGCCGCAAGAAACCGAAGCGCCTCCGTTGGAGGTTCCGGCGCAACAGCCCTTCACGCTGACCGACGCCGTGCAGCTTTACCCGTTGTCGCTCGGCGAGCACGACGGGCTTCTCCTCATCGGTGCACAGTCATCCGAAGGCGTTGGCTTGGCTATCGAAGCAGCCGCAAGCGCGAGCGAGTGGCGCACACTTGCGTCGGCGTCCGGGCGGCGCGCCCACTTGGAAATGCCCGCCAGCAATGGCTCGACACACTACCGGTTACGCGTCTGGTCGCTCGACGGACGCGCCGCCACGGGAACCATCGACGCGGTCACCGTCGATCCGTCACCGCTTACCGAGCAGCAGCTGGCGAATGGGGTCGTGACGTCGCCGGTCGCGCATCTCACACCACACACCGGTGTCGCTCTGGTTGAGCTCGACCGCCCCGGCTTGTTCCGGCTCGACGGTGATCCGAGCAACACCCGCATCTGTGCGCTCGTCGATGCGCCGTGTGAGGTGAGCAGCAACGGGTTGGTGACAAGCGCCGGGACCCGACTCTGGCTGGTCAGCGATCTCAGCACGCCGCACAAGACTGCAGCCACCCGCGTGCTGCTGCCATCCGTTGCGGACGAGGCGGTGCAGTTCGATGTCACTGCGGCGCATCCGGCGCTGTGTGATCTTGTGAACCCGGCAGGCGGGCCGGTACTGGCGCTCGTGAGCTCACCGTCCGGGCAACCCGGCGTTGCTCTCGTCGAACGCCGCAATCCTTCGACCGCCACCCCCGACAACCAAGACATGGCCGTCGGCACATGGTCCGCCGCCGCCGTCGCGCTCAAGACCGCGCAACCTGTCGCGGTCGTGTGGTCGGCCGGAAACCACGGCGAGCCGATTCCCGTCCGCCTCCGGCAGCTGAGCTTTGCGGCACCGACGCATGAGCCGCTGCCGTGGGGTGAGTGGGACTCGGCCGTCGGCGGTGTGAGTGCGCGCGCCTTCGACCTGCCTCCTGGGCCCAAACGGCTGCGACTGGCGCTGCAGCCCAACACAGTTCTCGTGCTGTCCGAGGGTGATCGCATCGCCAGCGTGCACTGGGAAGGTGACGAGCCATTCGAAGAAACGGTCGAGGGCAACGCGGATCACATGACTATTCTTCACACACGCAGCGGTGACGACCACGTGCATGTTGATCTCCTGCCTCTTAACGTGACCGACATCGCGCCGAGCGTGGCTCTTGGTGCTCCCTATGAACGTTCCGAGTTGCGCGCCGGAGTCCTGCGCCTGGCGGTGTCGGCTGCGCCTTCCGCAGCCGCGGCCCCGCGTACGCTCCACGTGCGCACCGCAAACCCGCAGGATGGCGCGGCGCCGACGCTGATCAGTGCCGCGGGGCGGATCGCCCGGGCCATTGACCTGCCCTTGGACGACGGCGCCGCCACCGTGCTCGTACCGCACGCGCCGGGCCTCGTGCTGGCGTGGATCGACCGCCGCGGCGAGGAGGCCGAGGATCTCTGGGGACACGCGGCGCTGCCGGTTGAAACCACGCTCGGTCCACCCGCGGTCATACCACTCACTGGTATGGTGCAAGCAATGCGCTTCAGTCCGTCGGAGCC
>CAZTDK010000695.1:0-3897 GCA_964611965.1 uncultured Binatia bacterium (SeqCode)
GCGGGCAATACCTCGGTGGCCGTCGCGATCGGAGACATTCCTGGCGGCCGCGCAAGCGTCACGATCACCTTCCGCGTTACCATCAACAGTCCGCTCCCCGCCGGGGTCACGTCGGTTCACAATCAGGGCTCCGTCAGTGGTGGAAACTTTACGACGCAGCTCACCGACGATCCAGGTACGGGGGCAGCCAATGATCCGACGACTAGCGATGTCACCGCCTCTCCAGACGTGGTGGTGTCCAAAACGGTTGTCTTGGATACCGATGCCGATAGCAACGGCGCTCCGTCACCCGGCGACACGCTGCGGTATCAACTTACGATTCGCAACAGCGGCAATCAGGCGGCCGCCGGTGTCGCGCTCACTGACATCGTCGACAGCAATACCGCGCTGGTGGTGGGGTCGGTGCAAACTCACGATGGAACGGTGGCGGCCGGCAATACCCCGGGGGACACCAGCGTCGCCGTGAACGTCGGCACGCTGCCGGGCGCGGGCGGGAGCACGACGATCAGCTTTCGTGTCACGATCGTCGACCCGCTGCCCGCGGGCGTGACGCGGGTCAGCAATCAAGCAGCGGTGAGCGGAACAAACTTCTCGACGCAGCTGAGTGACGACCCGACGACACCGGCTCAAGGCGATCCGACGATCACGAACCTGGTCGCCGCACCCGCCGGTCAAGGAACCAAAATAGCCACGTTGTACATCGATGCCGACGGCGACGGCGTCCCGAGTCCGGGTGATACGCTGCTCTATCAATTGGAGTTCATCAACAGCGGAAACATCGGCGCCCCCAATGTCAGCGAGACGGATACTCCCGACCCCAACACGACGTTGGTGGTCGGGTCGGTACAGGTCAGCCAAGGGACCGTGACGAGCGGCAACAACCCCGGCGACACGTCGGTGGCCGTCACGATCGGCACGGTGCCGGGCCGCGGCGGCAGTGTCTTCGGCAGCTTCCTGGTGACGATCAACAATCCGCTGCCCCCGGGAGTGACGCAAGTATCGAATCAAAGCCGCGGATTCATCAATGGGATTCCAAGGGGGGTGTCCGACGATCCGTCCACCGCCGCGCCAAATGATGCGACTGTGACTCAGGTGACCGCTGCGCCTGCTGGGACATTGACCAAGACTGCGACACTGTTCACCGACGCTGACGGCAACGGCTCGCCCAGTCCCGGCGATACGCTGCTGTATCTCTTCGACTTTACGAATACCGGAAACACGGCCTTTGCCGGCATCACGGTAATTGACACTCCGGACTCCAACACGCAATTGGTGGTCGGCTCGGTGCAGATCAGCCGCGGGATGATCACCAGCGGCAACGGCGCCGGCGACACGCAGGTGGAGGTCGACATCGGGACGGTTCCGGTCGGCGAGCGGTTGACGGCCAGCTTCCTGGTGACCATCAACAACCCGTTGCCGATAGGCGTGACCCAGGTGTCCAATCAGGCCCAGGGCTTCAGTTTCGGGGTTCCGGCTGGCTTGAGCGACGATCCGAGCACGCCGGTGTTGTACGATCCGACCGTTACACATGTGACCAGCGCGCCGGCGGGCAGCGCGTTCAAGACTGCCACCCTGTTCACCGATGCGGATCACAACGGCATCCCCAGTGCCGGCGATACGCTCCTGTATGATTTTGAGTTTACGAATACCGGCAACACGCCCCTCCTGGCCATCAGCGCGGTGGACGTGCCCGACCCCAACACGACGCTGGTGGTCGGAACGCTGCAGCTCAGTCAGGGCACGATTACCAGCGGCAACACATCGGGCGACACGCAGGTTGCGGCCGACATCGGGACGATTGCGCCCGGCGTCCACGTGTCGGGCAGTTTCCTGGTGACGATCAACAATCCGCTCCCTGCAGGGGTAACCCAGGTGTCGAATCAAGCCCAGGGTTTCAGCTTCGGGTTCCCCACCGGAGGGAGCGACGATCCGAGCACCCCGGCGCTGAATGATGCCACGGTGACCGACGTGACGGCAGAATTCGTCCCGACCCCGACGCATACGCCCACCAGCACGCCGACGGCGACGCCGTCGAATACCCCCACGGCGCTGCCGACGGCGACGGCGACGCGGACGCGAACCGCTACGCCCACCGTCTCCACGCTGCCGTCCATCACGACCGCAACGGCAAGTGCAATCACGGCAACGACGGCAACCTCCGGCGGCACGGTGGTTTCCGAAGGTGCCGCTGGGGTTACGGCGCGCGGCGTTTGTTGGAGCACGTCGGCCGACCCGACGACCGCGGACAGCCACACCACCGACGGCTCCGGGCTCGGCACATTTGCGAGCGCGCTCACCGGCCTCACGGCGAACGCGCTGTACCACGTCCGGGCCTATGCGACGAACAGCTATGGTACCGCTTACGGGAGCGATCAAGCTTTCACGACTCTGGCAACGGTGACGACGACCGCGGTCAGCGCGGTGAGCGCGACGACTGCGTCCTCCGGTGGGACGATTGCGGTTGGTGGCGGCGCGACGGTGAGCGCACGTGGCGTGTGCTGGAGCACCGCCGTCCATCCGACGATCGACGGGACCTGTACCGCTGACGGCTCGGGGACCGGCACGTTCACCAGTGCAATGACCGGACTCACCTCGAGTACGAACTACTACTACCGCGCCTACGCCACGAATGCGGGCGGCACGGCCTACGGAGATGAGCTCAGCATGTGGACGGCGAACTTGACGCGTGCCGAGTTGGAGTCCTTCCGCGCGGCAGTGGTCGGAGACCACGTCGACGTGCGCTGGCAGACCGGCCTGGAGGTCGACAACCTCGGGTTCAACCTCTATCGCGCCAGCGGCGATCAGCTGACGCGCCTGAACAACGGGCTCATTGCCGGTTCGGCGTTGCTGGCTGGCCCCGGCATCATGCTGGGCGCCGGACAAGCGTACGGTTGGATCGACGACGCGCCGCTAGTCGGTAGCCGCTATTGGCTCGAAGAGGATGATCTGAGCGGTCGCAGCACGTGGTACGGGCCGGTGGCCGTCGACCCGGCGCTGTCGGACGCTCCGCTCCGCCGATCTTCGGCGCGGCTTGCCGAGCTGGCTCCGGGCGGTGCGCTGACCGGTGCCCGGGTCGAGCGGCGCGCGGTGCCGCTGGTACGGCCGACCGCTCAGCAGGCTGTTGATCAGGCTGCATTGGCGGCGGGTCCGGCGATCAAACTCTTGGTTCGTCACGAAGGCTGGTACCGCGTCGCGCAGGAAGACCTGGTTGCGGCGGGGCTGGATCCCGATGTGGATCCCAAGAATCTGCAGCTCTTTGTCGATGCAGCGGAGCAAGCGATCGTGGTGCGGGACGACGGCAATGGTCACTTTGGTGCGGGTGCGGCGGTAGAGTTTTACGGGATTGGGCTGGATTCCGCGGCCAGCGATGCGCGCGCGTACTGGCTGGTCGCCGGAGCGCGTCCCGGGCGCCGCATCGCGGCGGCGGCCGCGCCGGCCGTCTCGGGTGCTGCGCTAGACTTCCGCGATAGTGTCGAGCGCTCCGATCACTCGGTGTACTTCTCTTCGCTGCGCAACGGCGATACGGAGAACTTTTTCGGTGCGGTCATTCACAACAGCCCAGCGACTGAGACGCTCGCGCTCCCGGATGCCGTACTCACCTCCGGCGAGCCGCTGCAGATCCAGGTCGCGATCCAGGGTGTCACACAGGGGCCGCATCGAGTTGGCGTGTCGCTGAATGGCGTCGCCATCGGCGAGGTCGATTTCGACGCGCAGTCCAGCGGGGTGGCGTCGTACGTGGCTCCGATGACACGGCTCGGCAGCACTGCCGCGGCCACGCTGCGCTTCGATCCCCTGGGCGGGTCTGGAGACGCCAGTCTGGTGGACACGATCCGCATCCGCTACCCCCGCGGCTATGCGGCCGATGATGACGCGTTGACGTGCACCGTGCGTGCAACG
>CAZTDK010000696.1:0-3897 GCA_964611965.1 uncultured Binatia bacterium (SeqCode)
TAGCGCTGCCGCCAGCTCCTCGCGATAGAGCGCCCGCTTCATCGGCGGCGTGACCGCCGCGTCGGGGCGCGCGAAGCGCGCCACCGGATCGTTGGGTTCGGCGGCGTAGGTGAATCGCTTGAGAGGTTCGGCACGCGAGAGGCGGGCGACCAGCGGTGCGATTAGCCGCCGGCGCAGCGGTGGCGGGATGCGCCGATACCACATCCCGAGCTGCTCACCGCGATAGCGCCGATAGCCTGCCCATGGCTCATCGGCGCCTTGGCCGGTCAGGACGACTTTGACGCGTGCGGCCGCCAGCCGGCTGAGCCAGTACATCGGCAGCACCGAAGGTGTGGCGATCGGTTCATCGAGATGCCAGGCAACCGCCGGAAACACGTCCAGGCAGTCCTGCGCGCTCACCACCACCTCGTGATGCGTGGTGTGGAGGAGCTCGGCGCTCCGCCGCGCCGCCGCCAATTCGTTGTGTGCAAATGCGCCATCGAAGCCGACGGTGAAGGTATCCACCCGTTGCCCGCTGAGCTGGCGCATGATGGCAACCACAGTGGCCGAGTCGATGCCGCTGCTGAGCAATGCTCCGAGCGGGACGTCGCTTGCCAACTGTCGCTCCACCGCGGCGACCAGATGCTCCTGTAACACCGACACTGCAACGTTCTCGTCGCCAAACGTCGAGGGCTCTGGAACCTCCGAAGCGAAGGCGCTGATGCGCACGGCGCCATGCTCGACGACCACACAGTGTCCCGGGGGAACCTTCTGCACCGCGGCGAAGATCGTCCGTGGCGACGGGACGAATTGAAACGTGAGATACTGGTCAAGCGCGACGGAGTCGATGTCGCGCGGGAAGGCCGGATCAGCGAGAAAGGCCTTGAGCTCCGAGGCGAACCGCAGGCAGCGCCCGTCGTCCCACAGGTAGAGCGGCTTGATGCCGAACGGGTCGCGCGCCAGCAGCATCCGCTGCGCGCGGCGGTCCCACACCGCCAGAGCGAACATGCCATCGAGGCGGTTCAAGCATGCCTGCCCGTATTCCTCATATGCGTGGACGATCGTCTCGGAGTCCGAACGGCTGCGGAAACGGTGCCCGCGCGCAGCCAGCTCCTGAGTCAGAACGCGAAAATTGTAGATCTCGCCGTTGGCAATGGTCCACACACTCTCATCTTCGTTGGCCAGCGGTTGATGGCCGCCGGCGGCGTCGATGATGGAGAGCCGCCGATGTCCCAACGCAACCGGGCCATCGACGAGGATTCCCTCATCGTCGGGCCCACGGTGCGCCAGCGCCGCGGTCATTTGACGCAGCAGCGGCTCTGCTGCTGGCTGGCCGCTCGCGTAGTGATAAATGCCGCAGATCCCACACATCAGGAGTCTCTCGAACTTGGAACCCGGCAGCGACCCAACGGGGAGCGGTCCATAGAAATGACGCCGCCGCGGGCGTTGACCGCACGGGCGGGACACCTTAGGATCGTCGCAGTCTGATGAAACGCTGGTTCGCACTCTCCGCTATTGGCCGTGACCGCCCCGGCATCGTCGCTGATCTGGCGGAGCTGATCTACGAGTGCGACTGCAATCTCGAAGATTCCAGCATGACGATCCTCGGCAGCGAATTCGCCGTGTTGCTGTTGTTGACCGGAGAGAGCTCCGGTGCCGAGGACGTTGAGGCTCGCCTCTCGGCAGCGTGCAAGCGGCTGGAGTGGGAGAAGCGCCTCACCGTCTTCTTCCGTCCGTTGGAGGGCGAGCCCCTGGCCTTTGCGGTCTCCCACCACGCCCGCGTCTTCGAGCTGCAAGCCGTCGGTGTCGACAAGGCCGGAATCGTCGCCCGGATCGCGCGTTGTTTGGCGCACCACACGGTCAACATCACCCACATGTCCACCGCCTCACGGCCGGAGCCCGGCACCGGCACGCCGATCTACCACATGCAGATCCGAATGGACGTCCCGCAAGCTGTCGATGAAAGCGTGCTGCGACACGATCTCGACGGCGTTGCCGCCGCCCTCAACATCGACCTGACCTTGCAAGCGACGCCTCGATAGGGCCCGCGGCCGGCTTCCTTGTTGAGCAGCGCTCCCCGTTGGGTTGCAGCGCCCAACGGGAGCAGTCCATAGAAGAGATGCTGGCCGCAGGCCTAGCAACCTGTCGGACTTGGCAGCATGCCGGCGCCGAATCCTGTCCTGAGGCTCCCCGAAGGGGGGAGCGGGCCATAGAAGTGACGCCGGCTGCAGGCCCTGCAAACGCGTGGTTTCGCCACCCGCGTGTCGGTGCTATGAAGAAAGCCGGAGGTTTTTACTATGTTTGGCATCGGCGTCCCCGAGCTTATTGTGATCATGGTCATTGCCTTGATCGTCTTCGGCCCTGGAAAACTTCCCGAGATCGGCGGCGCGCTGGGCCGCGGCATCAGGGATTTCAAGAAGGCCTTCGAAGGTGCAGATGACGAGCTGAAAAAGGTCGCTAGCACCAAGACCGACGGACCGGAACAGCCGCCACAGCAGTCGTAGCCGCGGCCGCAACCTGCCGAGCGCGGCAGTCCTCAACCACCCAATCCTGTCCTGAGTCCTGGCACAGCATGGGAGCCCAGGAAAGGCGCCGGCCTATCCGCGTGGCAGGCCCAACAACCGCTGCGCAATGATGTTGCGCTGCACCTCCGACGTTCCCGAGGCGATGGTGATCGCGCGCGCCATCAGCCAGATATACTGCCAGTGGCCGTCGTTGACCACGCGCGGCGTGCCGCGCCAGAGCTGGGCGTACGCACCTTGTACGCTCAACCCGAAGTCGACGAGCCGCTGTGCCATTTCACTCCCGTGCAGCTTGAGAATGGAGACATCGCTCTGGGGCCGGCCTTGCTCGAGGTCGCTCATCAACTTGATGCCATGCAAGCGCATGATTTCCACTTCGACGAAAAATTGAGCGAACTGCTGGCGCGTGAGGCGGTCCGTACGCTTGCCGTTGGCACGGATCGCTTCCGCGAGCCGCGCCAGGTCGGCTTGACGGCGGACGTTGTCCACCACCAGCAGGGTGCCGCGCTCGTGTCCGAGGGCTGTGAGGATCACCTGCCAGCCCTTGTTCACCTCGCCGACGACACTGTCCGCCGGCACCCGCGCGTTGTCGAGGAAAACTTCGTTGAAGTCCGTGTCCCCGGTGATTTCGCGCAGTGGGCGCACGGTCACCCCCGGCGTGTTGAGCGGTACGATCAGGCAACTGATGCCCTTGTGTTGCGGCGCGTTCGCGTCTGTGCGCACCAGGAACATGCAGTAGTCGGCCTGGTTGGCGTACGTCGTCCACACCTTCTGCCCATTGAGCACCCACTCATCACCTTCGCGCGTCGCGCGCGTGCGCAACGAGGCCAGATCGGAGCCGGCGTTGGGCTCGGAAAATCCCAGGCACCACACCTCCTCGGCGCTGAGCAGCTTGGGGAGATAGCGCTGCTTCAGCTGCGGCGTGCCAAACACCAGCAAGGTCGGTCCGAAGATGCTGATCGAAGGCCCATTGATCAGCGGCGGCGCCTCGGCGCGCGCCAGCTCCTCGTGCACCACGAGGTGGTCGAGGAGCGACGCGTCGCGGCCGCCGTACTCACTCGGAAAGTGTACGGCGATCCAACGCGCACCGTAGAGCCGCCCTTCCCAGTCTTTGAGGAACGCGATGCGCTCGGCCACCGGGCCATGCTCGCGCAGCTGCTTCCAGCGGTTGAGATCTGGCAGGTTGCTTGCGAGCCAGGCCTGGAACTCGCGCCGTGTGTTTTCGATTGTCGGAGATGGAGTAAAGTCCATAGGGAACCTCTATACCTTTCAAGAATCCAAATGCGGGCTTCAAGACGCGGCCCGCAGGGCAGGTCGGAACTGCGGCAGCGTCACCGTGTCGGTGATCGCCTCATACACCACTTCGACGGGCATGCCGACGTGCACTGTTTCGGGC
>CAZTDK010000697.1:0-3895 GCA_964611965.1 uncultured Binatia bacterium (SeqCode)
ACGATCCGCACCGCCGCGACCGATCGCCACATGGCGCAAACCGGGATGACCGAGGCCGATTTCATCGCCGAGAACGCCCCGTTGCATCTGCTGAACCGCGTCGGCCAGCCGCGTGAGGTGGCCTACGCGATTCTGTTCCTGGCGTCCGACGAGGCGTCGTTCATCACCGCCGCGTCGTTGATGGTTGACGGTGGGTACGTCGCACGATGAAGAGAGGCTCGCGCAGAGACGCAGAGGCGCAGAGGCGCAGAGAGGAATGAGGACTTCCGCGATTCAAGCCTTCGAGGGCTGTTCCAGGAGCCCCGCCGAATATCTGATCTTGATCTCTGCGTGCTCTGCGCCTCTGCGTGAGTCCGTTCTTTTCCGTATGCAGATGGACGTGTCCGCGGAGGCATGATGAGTGAGATTCAGTTCGGCTTCTGCGTCCCGATCTTCGCCAACCCGGGCATGACGTTCTTCCGCACCCCGTGCTACGAGCGGCTCGACTGGCCGACGACGCGCGCCGCGGTGCTCGAATGTGAAGCGCTGGGATACGATTCGCTGTTCGTCGCGGACCATGTGTTTCTCGGGCGCGACGGCGCCATCTTCGAAGGCTGGACATTGTTGGCGGCGCTGGCGGGGATGACGCAACGGATCCGGCTGGCGCCAATCCATCTGTGCGATTCCTTCCGCAGCCCGGCTTTGACGGCGAAGATGGTGGCGACGCTCGACGTGGTTTCGAACGGGCGCTTCATTCTCTTCTACGACTACGGCTGGCGGCGCGCCGAGTTCGAGTCGTACGGCTTCAATTTCGAGGCGTCGGACGACGAGCGTGCCGCGAAGATGGCCGAGGGCTTGGAAGTGATCAAAGGGATGCTGACGCACGAGCGCTTCAGCTTCGCGGGCCGCTTCTACACCGTGCAGGACACACTGTGCGCGCCGCCGCCAGTGCAGCGTCCGTTGCCCCCAATCTGGATGGGCGAGGCCAACAACCCGGTGATGCTGCGCGCCATTGCTACGCATGCCGACGTCTTCAACTCGATGCCGGCGTCTGTGCAGGGTTTCACGGACAAACTCGCCGCGGTCCAACGCGCTTGCCGTGAGGTCGGGCGCGATTTCTCCACCATCGGCCGCTCCCTGGAAACGCAGATCCTGATTTGCAACACCGACGCGGAGATCGACGCGTGCTTCGAGAAGATGGAGCGCCTACGGCCCGCGCAGCGCAGCGACGAGGACATTCTCGCCCAGCTGAAGGCGACGAACCCGGCGCTCGACAGCTACGGCTCACGCCGCGACCTGGAGCAGGAGTTCCTCATCGGCACGCCCGAAGTGATCGAACGCCGCCTGCGCGAATACAGCGACCTCGGGGTGACGCATTTCATGTTGTGGTTCATGGACTACCCGAGCCTGGACGGCGTGCGGCTGTTTGCACGTGACGTAATGCCGCGGTTTAGATGATCGTTGCTTGCTTCCAGCGAACGCCGTTGTTAGCCTCCGGCGCGTTCGATGGCAGACAAATCAAGCATGCAGGCGCTCGCTGGCAACCTCGACGGCTACCGCATCCTCGACCTCACGACCGAGCCGGGCTTTCTTGCCGGCAAGCTGCTCGCGGAGCTCGGCGCCGACGTCATCAAAATCGAGCCGCCCGGCGGTGACCCGGCGCGGCGGCGTGGGCCGTTCGTCGGTGGCGTGCCCGATCCGGAGCGCTCGGTGCTGTGGTTGGCACTGAACACGTCGAAGCGCGGCATCACGCTGAATTTGAATGACGCGCGCGGCCGCGAGCTTTTTCTTGGTCTCTGCCAGCGTGCGGATGCGGTGATCGAATCCGCCGGGCCGGTGGATCCTGGATCGCTCGCGGCGCGTGGTCTGTCCTACGAGAGGCTGCGCGAAACGAATCCCAAGCTCGTCGTGTGCAGTCTCAGCCCCTTCGGACAGACTGGCCCGTATGCTTCGTATCGCGTCTCGGACATCACGGCGGTCGCCATGGGCGGCAACGCGTATCCGACGGGGAATCCCGATCGGGCGCCGGTGCGCTGCTCGTTGCCGGTCGCCTACTATCACGGTGGTGCCGAGTTGGCCGTCGCAACGGTGTTCGCCTTGTGGGGACGCGAAATGACCGGCGGAGGCCAGTTCGTCGATGTGTCTTTGCAGGAAGCGATGGTCACGCCGAACATGACCAGCCCGGCGCAATTCCCGCTGACGAGGTTCAAAGGTGGGCGCATCGGTGGCGGCTTTCGCGGCGGCAAGGCCGCCTTCCGCGAGCTGTGGCCGTGCGCCGACGGCTATGTGTCGTTTGCCATGCGCGGCGGCCCGGCGCGCATTCCGGGCATCGTGGCGATGTTCAAGTACATGGACGAATGCGGCATGGCACCCGAGAGCCTGCGGAACCGTGACTGGTCGACATACAACCACAACCTTGTTACGCAAGCGGAGGTTGATGAAGTCGAAGCGGCGCTCGCAGCCTTCTTCGCTTCGAAGACCATGTCGGAGCTGTTTGCCGCCGCGTGCGAGCGCAACCTCATGCTGGCACCGGCAAGCACGGCGCGCGAGATTCGCGCGTCACGGCAATTGGCAGCGCGCCAATTCTTCGTGGAGATCGATGACCCGGGGCGCGGCATCAAGCTGACGTACCCTGGCGCGTTTGCCAAGATTGAGGGGAGCGCGATCGGCGTGCGTGCGCCGGCGCCACGACTCGGTGAACACAACGCGGCGGTGTATTCGGAGCTGCACCTCGACGCCGCGGTGTTGGCCGCCGCGGGTGTGATCTGATGGCGCAGCTCTTTGACGGCGTGAAGATCCTGGAGTTCGGCGGCGGCGCCGCCGGGCCGCTGGGGACACGCTATTTCGCGGACCACGGCGCCACGGTTGTCCGCGTCGAGTCGAAACAGCGCCCCGATTTCCTCCGTTTGCTGCGCTACACGCCCGGCACCGAAGGCGGGCTCGACGCGAGTCACATGTTCGCGATGATCAACGTCAACAAGTACGGCATCGCGCTCAACATGAGTCATCCAAAAGGTCCCGAGATTGCTCGCCAGCTGGTGGGCTGGGCGGATGTCGTGGCCGAGAATTTCGCACCGAAGGCGATGGCCAAGTGGGGGCTCGACTACCCATCGCTCACTGCCATCAAACCAGATCTGATCATGGTGAGCACCTGTCTCAACGGGCAGACCGGGCCCGAGCGCAACTATCCCGGCTTCGGCGGGCAGGGATCCGCGCTTTCCGGGTTCAACCATCTCACCGGCTGGCCGGATCGCGAGCCGCTGGGGCCCTACGGCACGATCACCGATTCGCTGTCGCCGCGCTTTGTCGCTCTGCTGGTCGGCGCGGCGCTGCTGCAGCGCCGGCGCACGGGCCAGGGTCAGTACATCGACCTCTCGCAAGTTGAAGGCGGCGTCGTCTGCCTCAGCGAGAACATAGTCACCTACACCGCGACCGGTGAGATCCTGGAGCGGCGCGGCAATCGATCGCGCCACGCGGCGCCGCACGGCGTATTCCGCTGTGCCCCGAAAGGGGAGGACGATGACCGCTGGGTGGCGGTCGCCATCCACGATGACGCCGACTGGCAGCGCTTCGGCGCCGCACTGGGTCATCCGCCGTGGGCTGCCGAGGCGCGCTTCGCGCACACCGAGGGACGCCTGGCGAATGTCGACGCGCTCGAAGGGCAGGTTGCAACCTGGACGCGCGCGCGCGCCGCCGAGGACGTGACCGCGACGTTGCAAGCGGCGGGGATCGATGCCGGCATGGTGCAGAACTTCGAGGACCTGAACCGGGATCCGCAGTTGGCGCACCGCCGCCACTTTCGCCAGGTCGAACACCGCGTGATCGGCAAGCACCTGGCTGAAACCCTGGCACTGCGGTTTTCGCAGAATCCCGGCGACATCCGCATGCCGGCACCGTGCCTGGGCGAGCACAGCGA
>CAZTDK010000698.1:0-3872 GCA_964611965.1 uncultured Binatia bacterium (SeqCode)
GCGATCGCCGCCTTGATCGCCGGTTGACCTTCAATTGAGGTTTTCGGGCTGAGGCCGCGCGCCACCGATCCCTCGCCACTCATCACTCGTCACTCGTCACTGTTCCCCTATCCCCGCGCTGCGAACCTTGTTAACCTCCCGCCATTCCCGCAGGAGGTGTAGCGATGCACGTGGGCATGGCCGCGATCTTTCAGAATCCGGAGCGTCGGTGTTCGGACGCCGAGGTCTACCGCGACGATCTGCGACTCGCGGACCTTGCCGAGCCGCTGGGGTTCGAATCCATTTGGGGGGTCGAGCACCACTTTAGCGACTACACGATGTGCCCCGACGTGTTGCAGTTCCTCAGCTATATGGCCGGCCGCACGCAGCGTCTGCAACTCGGCTCGATGGTCGTGGTGCTACCCTGGCATGATCCCCTGCGGGTGGCCGAAGAGGTATCGATGCTCGATCACTTGTCGAACGGGCGCTTCATCTTCGGCATGGGGCGAGGGCTCGGACGCATCGAGTTCGAAGGCTTCCGCGTGCCGATGGACGAGTCGCGCATCCGCTTCGTCGAATCGGCCGAGATGATCATCACCGGGCTGGAACGCGGCTACTGCGAATACGACGGCCAACTCATCAAGCAGCCGCGCAAGGATATTCGGCCGGCGCCGTTCAAGACGTTCAAGGGCCGCACCTATGCAGCCGCCGTCTCACCCGAGTCGATCCGCATCATGGCCCAGCTCGGTGTCGGTATCCTGATCGTCCCGCAGAAGCCGTGGGAGACCGTGGCCGACGAGCTCAAGGAATATCGCGCCGTCTATCGCCAGATCAATCAGGCGGAGCCGCCGCCCACCATCACCGCGGGGTGGACGTTCTGCGACCACGACCCGCAGCGCGCCCGCGCCATGGCGGAGCGGTACATCTCCGCCTATTGGCGCAGCGTCATCAAGCATTACGAGCTAAAGGGCGACCATTTCGGCAAGACCAAGGGGTACGAATACTACGAGAAGATGTCGGATATGGTGAACACGTATGGCACCGACGGCGTCACCGATTTCTTCCTCAACTTGCAGGTGTGGGGCACGCCGGCGCAATGTCTCGAGAAGATTCTCGCCATCCGTGCGCGTGTCGGCTCAGAGACCTTCGTCGGTGTCTTCAACTACGCGGGCATGCCGGTCGCCGATGCCGAGCGCAACCTGCGCCTGTTCGCGGCCGAGGTGATGCCGGAATTGCAGCGGCTCGAGGCGGCGAGCGTGGATGCCGTTGAACCACATAGCGCAATTGGCCTGTCCCCAGAAGGTTGAGTGCGCGCCCCAGGTCAGATCTTGACGAAGATGCGCTTGCGATAGAGCACGGCCGCGACTCCCAACCACAGCAGCGTGTACGCGATCGCATAAAACAGCGAGGCGTTGACGGGACTCCCAAGCGGGCGAAACACGTGCTCGTAGATGTAGGGCTTGATGTGCATCTTGGAGCCGTCGGCCAACGGAATGCGCCACACGAGCATGCTTTTGGCGACCAGACTTGACAGGACGTACGCGACGATCGGATTGGTGCCGTACATGACGAACGGTACGGCCCACCGCTGGTAGCCGTGCACGTCGATCAGCCAGTAGCAGAGTCCCAGAAAGTTCAGCGCTGCGCCCGAGGTGAACAGCACGAAGGAACTGCTCCACAAGCTCTTGTTGATGGGGAACGCCCAATCGAGGCTCAGGCCGAGCAGCAGGACGACGTTGCCGGCAACGAACAGCCCGGCAACCCGCTCCAACGGCTTGCGATGCGAGCGCAGCCAGTGCCCGGCGAGCACGCCGGACAGCGTGGTGGCGATCGCGGGCAGCGTGCTCAAGATGCCTTCCGGGTCGCCATGATGGTGCAGGATGTGACCCGCCAGCAGCACGCTGTCGATGTAGCCCGCGAGATTTCTTCCGGGCCCCAGCGCCCCCGCGCCGTATCCGGGTACGGGCACGAGCTTCATCAGCGCCCAGTAGACGAGCAGCAGCAGTCCTGCGGTGATGGCCTGGCCACGAACACTGAAGCTCATGTTGATGACGGCCGCGAAGAAGAAGCACAGGGCAATGCGCTGCAGGATGCCGGGGATGCGCAGCAACTCCCATTCGAACGACGGAAAGCCGTTGAGCAGCAGGCCCAGGCCGAACAGGATGAGGCTGCGCCGCACGACGCTGGCGAGCAGGCGTGCATGGCTGCCATGCTGTCGCAGGCGCTGCGCGAAAGAGAACGTGATGGCGACGCCGACAATGAACAGAAAGAACGGGAAGATGAGATCGGCCGGTGTGCAGCCGTTCCAATCGGCGTGTTGCAGCCCGCCGTAGGTGTCTTTCCAATTGCCGGGATTGTTAACCAGAATCATGGCGGCAATGGTGATGCCGCGGAACGCATCCAACGACACCAGGCGCTCCGCACGGCGCGCTGCCGGCTCAATCACTCCGGTGGGCGCCAACGCCACCGGCGCGTGGTCTTCGCGCACTTCCCTGGCCCTGTGCATGCGACGTCCTACCAACCAGTGACGATATCGTGGATGGGGCGACGAGGATAGGGAGCTGGACGGATCGCAGGCGAAGGCCAGCGGCGTCCTACCGACGTTGCGCCTTCCGGTGTTGCCGACCGGTCAGCCGGCGCCCGGTATTCCGATGCAGAAGAACATGCATCCGCCCACCAGGATGTGCGACAGCGAGACGCCGATCAACGTGCGGTGCCGCGCATACAAGATCCCCCAGAACACGCTAGGGATGAGAACCAGCAACGCGAACCCGGTCGACAGGTGCAAGTGGGTGGCCGAGAACAGCATCGTCGAGTACAGGATGGCGCGCGTCGTCACCCAGCGGCCATCGAGGAATTCCTGGAAGGAGCTTTGCAGCACCCCGCGCGCCATGAATTCCTGCGCCGGCGCAAACAGAAGGTAGAGCGCGGCATATGTCACGGTGTTTGACTCGCCGAGAGCGGGCCCCTTGAACAGCGGCTGTCCCCGCCACCCGGGGACCCAGCGGATGGCGATCCATTTGGCAAGCAGGCCCACTGCGAGGAGCGCCACGGACCACAGCAGCGCCTCGATGACCGACTGCTGCCAGCCCAACCACGTGAGGCCGTAGGTGCGGAGGGGGAGGCCACTGCGGCGGATCAAGACGTACAGAGTGACCAGGTAGACGACGAGGATCAGCGTCGAGATCGGCGTGCTGCTGCCCTGTTGAGTGCTGACAACCATGACGCTATCCCGCAGGAAGAACCCGTAGAGGCACATGATGAAGATCACGAAGCCAATCAGGGACCCCATGGCGAGGCGCGTGCGCGCCTCCGCGACCTGCTGCCGCAGCGACTGGACGAGGTTGTCCGAGGAGCGCTGCAGATCGGCGCCCTGGTCGATCAACAGGTTCTTGAGCAGGACGACGTACGCGGAATCGGTGGTTTCGTTCGAAAGTGCCCGCAGGTCGTCGATGGAGAGAACGCGGAGATCGACGTCGGTGACGGCGCGCACGGATGCGGAGCGCGGCGCGCCGTTCAACAGCGCGACGCTGCCGAAATCTTGACCGGCGTGAACGGTGGTGAGGCGGAAGCCGTCGTCCGCGCTCAGCACCTCCACCTCGCCGCGCGCCACCAGGTAGAGCGCGTCCGCGGGAGCGCCCTTGGTGACCACGATCTCGCCGGCGCGGGCGCGCAGCGGCCGCAACAACCCTTCGACCTGCCGGCGTTGCTGCGGCGCGAGCGTCGCCAGCAGGCGGTACTCGATGCCGACTGATGTTCCGGGGTGGGCCGGATGATCCGGTTCTTCTGCGTTGTCAGCATTCGGAGTATCGAAGGAGGTGGTCATCCTACCCGTGGTATGACTCCATAGAGGACTTGAAGAGTTTTCGATACGACAACATGGGTCAGCGATA
>CAZTDK010000699.1:0-3872 GCA_964611965.1 uncultured Binatia bacterium (SeqCode)
TTACGGCATCCTGTACACCGAATCGCGCCTCGGCAGCCTGATCGCCATCGGCAAGGGGGATGTTCCGGAAGCGCTGTGGTTCGAGATGCTGCGGACGCTGCCCGCCGACTGCGACGGACAAACCCAAAGACCGCATGGCGTGATCACGAAGACCGTGCGCGGGCACCAGTTCTCCGCCGGCTACTACGAGTGGGAGGGCACGCGCTACGTCCCGTCGTGGGGCGGCAGCATGTTCGAGGCGCTGATGCCGACGTTGCTGCTCGACGAGATGCGATATGCGCCGAAGAGCCTGGGAACGAACGATCAGGCGCACGTCGCCGTCCAGCAGCGTTACGCGGGGACTCTCGGCTACGGGGTCTGGGGCATGTCGCCCAGCGCCACGCCGGACAACGGCTACGGCGAGTACGGAGTACGAGTCCTTGGATCGCGCGGCTATCCCGCCGGTGTGGTCACGCCGCACGCCGCGGCGTTGGCCCTGGCCGTGATGCCGGAAGCCGCCACGGCGAATCTACGCACGCTGGCCCAGCTTTATGATATCTACGGCGACTATGGCTTCTACGACGCCGTCGATCCGCGCTCCGGGACGGCCGCTTACAAATATCTGGCGCTCGATCAATCGATGCTGTTCGTCGCCCTCGCCAACTACCTCGGCGACCATTGGATTCAGGAGCGCTTCGCTGCCGACCCGATCATGCAGAAGGTACTCCCCATCATTGGTGCGGAGGATTTCTTCAATTGAAGTCACGGGGGAAGGTTGCCGCGTAGAGGCGCAGCCTGCTGCGCCCCTACGCCGGAATCCTGCGCCGGAGTACTGACCGATGGCCAGCGTCGCCTTCGAGCACGTCGACAAGATCTATCCGGGCGACCTGCACGCGGTCACGGATTGCAACCTGCGTATCGACGACGGCGCGCTGGTGGTGTTCGTCGGCCCCTCCGGCTGCGGCAAATCGACGCTGCTGCGCATGCTTGCCGGCTTGGAGGAGGTGAGCAGCGGGACGCTGCGCATTGGCGACCGGGTCGTCAACGATCTGTCGCCGCAAGAGCGCAACGTCGCCATGGTATTTCAGGATTACGCGCTCTACCCGTTCATGACGGTGCGGCGCAATCTCGAGTTCCCGTTGAAGATGCGCCAGCTGCCACGCGAGGAGATGCAGCGGCGCATCGACTGGGCCGCCGGGTTGCTGGACATCATAGTATTGCTCGACCGGCTTCCTAAGCAGCTCTCCGGCGGCCAGCGGCAACGCGTCGCCATGGGCCGCGCCCTGGTGCGCGAGCCGACCGTCTTCCTGCTCGATGAGCCGTTATCCAACCTCGACGCCAAGCTGCGCGTGCAAGTGCGCGCGGAGATCGGCGAGCTGCAGCGCCGCACCGCGACGACGATGATCTACGTGACGCACGACCAGGTCGAAGCGATGACCCTGGGCGACCGCGTCGTCGTGCTCGATAAGGGCCGGCTGCAGCAGGTGGCTCCGCCGCGCGAGCTGTACGAGCAGCCGGCCAACACGTTTGTTGCCGGGTTCATCGGCAATCCACCGATGAACCTGTTCCCCACCCGCGCCGCCGCCGATGGGCACGGAGGTGCCGGCATCATGCTCGGCAATCAACGGATTCCCATCGTGCCACGGCCCGCGTTCGAGGCCCTGGCGCGGCGCAAGCCCGATGCCGCGCTGACCGGCGGGATTCGGCCGGAGGCCTTCCAGCTGGCAACCGATGGAGCGGCTGTGGATACCGTCCACGGCACGGTCGAGCATGTCGAGTACCTCGGCCACGAAACATTGACGCACGTGCGTGTGGGGGACTCCAGGGACGCCGTGCACCTGACGGCGCGGTTGGAGGGTATGCATACCTTCACGAAGGGTGAAGCGGTCAACCTGCGCGCCGAAGCGTCGCGAATTTACCTGTTCGACGAGGCCGGCGAGCTGGTTCGGGACTAACCCTGGACTAACCAGAGTTGAAGCGGGACCTCCCGGATGACCACCTGCGGTGTTTTTCCGCGACTCTGCGCCTCTGCATGAGGATTTATTTTTAGCGATCGCCGGCGCCGCGCGCCGTTTCGAACAGCTCGCGGACGACCTCGGCCAGTCGGCCGCTCTCGACCATGCCGTGCAACGAGTGATCGTCATCGACCTCGATCAGCCGCACCAGCCCAGGGGTGCCGCTGCGGGTCAGCGCGCGGCTGTCGGCGATGTCGACGACGTCATCCCTTTGTCCGTGGATGAGCCAGACGTGCACTCCCTCCGGCAACTCTGCGGCGAGTCCAAGATGCTGAGCCGCTTGTGCCAGCAGCAGTGTCGGCCCGCGCCACACGCGACGTTGCAGCAGCGCCACGGCAACCGCGCCACCGAACGAAGAGCCCACGAGGACATCGGGGTGGAAGGACGCGATCGTCGCGGCATGCAAGGCGACGCAGGCTTCGAAGTCATGCGTGTCCATCGCCGGTGTCAGGGCCGTAAAATGCGCCGCGAACAACTGCGCCTTGGCGCCCTGGGGGCTGCCTTCGAGGCCGTGGATGAACTGGACACGGAGGGGGTTCATGCGCGACTCACCGCGAAGAAGGGCGTGGGGGCTTGAGGGCGTGGGATTTCTCATCATCTTTTGTCGCTGGATTATGTAGCCAACAACGCGTCGACGAAGGCGTCGGCATCGAACGGCTGGAGGTCGCCGGCTTTTTCACCGAGGCCCACCCAACGGATCGGCACCCCGAGCTCGGCGCGGATGGCGAACACCGCGCCGCCTTTCGCGGTCCCGTCAAGCTTGGTGAGCACAATGCCGGTCAGCGACAGGGCTTCCTGAAACACGCGGGCCTGGTTGATGGCGTTCTGTCCAGTGGTGGCATCGATGACCAGCAGCACGTCGTGTGGGGCGCCGTCGAGCTGGCGGCCGATGATGCGTACGATCTTCTTCAGCTCCTCAATCAGGTGCTGCTTGACGTGCAGGCGGCCGGCGGTATCGACGATGACCACGTCGATCCCGCGCGCCACCGCCGCGGCGATGCCGTCATGCGCCACGGCGGCGGGATCCGAACCGGACTGGTGACGCACGCAATCGGCGCCGACGCGTTGGGCCCAGAGCTCGAGCTGCTCGCTCGCCGCGGCGCGGAAGGTATCGGCCGCAACCAGGAGTACCTTCTTCCCGGCTTGCCGGTAGTGGTAGGCCAGCTTGCCGATGGTAGTCGTCTTGCCCACCCCGTTGACGCCGGCGATGAGAATGACGTGCGGCTTCGCCGTTGGCTCGACCGCGGTGCCGTTGGCCAGCACCGCGCGCATCTCGTTGCGCAGCGCATGGCGGAGCGCGTCATCATCCTTCAGCTCCTGGGCGTGCGGGCGCACCTGCGCGAGGAGCGTCTGTGTCGCCTTGACGCCGATATCCGCCGTGATCAGTACGGCTTCGAGCGCGGCGAGACGTGCCTCCGCATCTTTGCCGCTCCCCCACGCGCTCTGCAGGCGGGTCAGGAAGCCCTGGCGCGTCTTCGTGAGGCCATCACGCAGCGTCGCCGCGGCTCCGGTCTCGCCGGCCGCAGCCACCGCTGGCTGCGGCGCGGCGCGACGACGGCGGCGCAGCAAGAGGAAAAGGATGAGGACCCCGACAACGCCGCCGCCAGCGGCGGCGATGAGCTCGGGGTTTCCCTTAACGGCGGCAATAAGCTCGGGGGGTAACGACATGGTTACGATGTCGGAGAGAGCCGGTGCGTGTGGTTCCCTCTGATCTTCACCCCGGCCCTCTCCCACACGGGGTGTCGACGGACACTGCGGCGCCCCGCCGCTCAGTGCATGGCGACGGAAATGACCTTGGAGATGCCCGGCTCCTCCATGGTCACCCCGTAGAGCACGTCGGCGGCCTCCATGGTGCGCTTCTGGTGCGTGATCACGATG
>CAZTDK010000700.1:0-3871 GCA_964611965.1 uncultured Binatia bacterium (SeqCode)
GTGCAAGGTCGTCGCCGACACTCCCGCCTGCCGTGCAGTACTCGGCATCCTCGGCGCCACGCAGGCCAATCCACCATTGTTCGCGGGCCGCGTCGACACTTTCGGCGCCCTCTTCGGCGAGCACGTTCCGGACGCGATCCGCGTCGGCGTTGTCGACTATTTCGATAACAACGACGGTCCGGCCCTTTCGGAGCGCATCTTCGTAGACGTACACCTCATCGACCGGAAGCCCGTTCGCCAGGGTGTCCTCGAGCGCGGCACCAGCGACCGCACCGACGGCGCCGAAGGTGGCGGCGGCGGCCAGGCCGATGGCGGTGACTATTCCAACGCCTGGCAGCATCAGCGTGCTGGCGATTGCCAGTCCGGCAAATCCGCCCGTGGCACCTCCCACAATCGCCCCGAGGGCTGGGGCGACTCCTGGCTCCTCCGTTTCACTCAACGGCGTCTTGCCCAGGTCCGCAGCCCCTGGCAGTAGAACGTTGATTCGTGCCGCAGCCACACCCAAGGCGCGAAGACGTTCGACGGTCCGGTCGACGGGAGGACGCGACGCGAAAATTCCCACCACTGTTTGCATGCAATGCCTTCCTTTCTGCACTGGCGCGAGCGCGTTTGCGCTCCCGGTCTCTCTCGCCGAACGATTACTACGGCGACACCACCGGCGGATCAGTGCTCGTCGTTGTCACGGCCGCCTCGCGGCTTTTCGTGCTCCGCTTCCTGGTCGCGAGCTGGCGGGTCTTTGTCTCGATCTTCACCTTCGCTACCCCGTTCGCCGACATCCCAATTTCCCGGGCGGCGGCGCGCGAGAGATCAATCTTCCGTCCCTTCACGTATGGACCACGGTCGTTGATCGTGACGTTCACGGATTTCCCGGTCTCCAGGTTGGTCACCACAGCCTTGGTGCCCAAGGGCAAGGTCCGATGTGCCGCGGTGAGCTTATTCTGATCGAATGTCTCTCCGCTCGCGGTTTCTTTCCCGTCTTGCGCTGGCCCGTACCAGGAAGCGTTTCCGATCTGCTCTACCTTGGGCCCCTCAGCATCGGGCACTTCCTCGCTCGCGTGGGACGCGACTGCCGGCGGGGGAATCTCCCTATTGCCGATCGGCAGCGCACAGCCCGGCAACAGCAACGCAAGCATCGCTCCTCCGATCGGCCATCGACGAGGACCTTTCATTGCTCTTGACACCCGCTATTGACAGGCGGTTCCGAGGTTGTGCCATTCGCGGTCTTCGCAGCGGAAGGTGATGCCGGACTTGCAGTAGGTAGACAGCGTCGCAACCGGTGCGCCGTTGTACAAGCATGCGCGCGCGTTGGGTGCCATCCGAGCTTCGATGTCGCCGCTCCGGCAGGCAACAACGAGACTCCGCCACAGTCCGTCATCGCACCGATACTCTTTGCCCGATTGACAGCTTGCGGAACCGGGCGGGTACGCACTTCCATTCAGTGCGCAGCTCGCGGCGGCGACGAGCGGATGCGCGGCGCAAGCGACTGCCGAAGCCTTCCACTGTCCGTCGTCACAGCGATACGCACTTCCAGCCTGACAGACGACTGACGTGTGCGAGTACCGGGTCTCTCGGTATTCGCACCCGTCATCGCCCAACAACGAGCGAGACGGGTGAGGCAGGCCGTCACATCCCGCCATCAGGGCCGTGCCCATGATGACGGCCGCCATCCGGTCAAACATGTGCTGTCAGCCCGAGGTCCAGCGCGCGTACCTTCTGAAAGCGCTGCGCCACGTCCTCCCAATTGGCCACCTTCCAGAAGGCGGTGACCCAGTCGCCTTTGACGTTTTGATACTGCAGGTAGTAGGCGTGCTCCCACATGTCGAGGACCAGAAGCGGCACGGTGCCGTTGCCGATGTTGCCCTGGTGGTCGTAGACCTGTTCCACGACCAGGCGCTGGCCAACCGGCTCCCACCCCAGTGCTCCCCAGCCGGAGCCCTGAACGTTGAGCGCCGCTTCCGTGAGCTGGCTCTTGAGCGCGTCGAACGAACCGAACGACTCCTGGACTGCCGCCGCCAACTCGCCGGTGGGCTGTCCACCGGCGTGCGGACTCATGTTGCGCCAGAACAGCGAGTGCAGCACGTGCCCGGAGACGTGAAAGGCGAGGCTCTTCTGCAGTTGGTTGATCGTGCTGAAGTCACGCTGCTCACGCGCAGCGGCGAGCTTTTCGAGCGTCGCGTTCGCGCCGGTCACGTAAGCGGCGTGATGTTTGCCATGGTGCAGTTCGAGCAGCCGTGCCGAGTAGTGCGGCTCCAGCGCTGTGTAGTCGTACGGCAGTTCAGGGAGCGTATACTTCTTCATGGTGGGGCCTCCATCGCCTTCGTCTTGTTTTGCTTCGCCGGCAGCCGGCAGCCGCGTCGTGTGCGCCGTGCTCAGTGCTTGGTTCCCGATACAATGACTGCGCCGTCGCGGCCGGCGGCATTCGGCACCTTCTGGCCGGCCGGCGTGCTCAGGATCACGCCGCCAATGCCGATAGGGTATTGGCCCGGCGCAGCGGACGGGGAAATATGGACCGTGCACGTGTAGAGCGTCGCGCCGTCAGGGATGGGATCGGTATTGTCCATCGACAACACCAAGGCGCGCACCGTTGTGCAAGCGGCCCCCTGGCATCCGTTCGGACGCAAGGAGAAGGCGCTGCCGTTCTTGCCGATCGCGGCGTTGACCCGACAGCTCGGCTTGCCGCCGGCACCAAGCGACGCGTTCGCGGTATCGACAGTCAAATCGTTCTGGGTCCCCGCCACATGCGTGCCCGCTGACTGCAGGGTTGCGACGAGGGTCACGTCTTGTCCCGGCGCACCAGTCGCGCTGCCGAGGACAATTGCCGGGCGACTACCGGCGGCACTCGTCGTACTTGCCGGCGGCGCCTGACCCGGCGTCTGCTGGTGTGACGCTTGTCCTCCCGGAAGCATGGAGCAGCCCATCGTCGTCAACACGACAATGAATGCCACGGATGGTGCGAGTCCCCGAAAACCTATCGAGCACGAGCACCGCTCGTCGAGCGCTTGCGATGTGCCCCGAAGTTGATCTTTACTCATAGCTGTCCTCCTTCGTTGCGACGGGAGCCCTCGAGAGCGGAGCGTCCGTCGGATCGCGATACACATGCACAGCCTGCGGCACTTGTACAGGAATACAGCGCAACGCGGAAAGCTCGGACTACTACGTGCGTGGTTCTACGCAGACATCTGTCCCACGTGGAACTACGCGCGTGGTTCTCCGAGCTTGTCGGGACGACACCGAAGCCTAGACTCAGCCTGCAGGCGGGTTGCACACGATGAGCGCCAGTTTTGAAGAACGGCGCGGCCACGTCCAGAGAGGCTACCAGCAATGATCTTGAGACGCATTTTGCCAGCGGTTGTCGCGGCATTGTTTGCCCTGGCCGGGCTCGGAGCCGTCCCATGCGCGGCGGCCACACGGCGCGCAACCCGAAGTGGTCCAACCCCGCCGCGGCTGCGCTTCATTGACGGTGCGGTGTCCTTCTGGCGCACCGGCGCCGCGGACTGGAGCACGGCGCAGGTCAACACGGCGCTGGCTGCCGGCGACTCGCTCTATGCGGGTGACGGCGCCAACCTGGAGATTCAGATCGGGCCGCAGGCGTTCATTCGCGCCGGTGCGGCCACCGAGCTCGACCTGACAGCGCTCGATGCCAACTACATGCAGTACCGCATCACTGGGGGGCACGCCGCCTTTGATTTGCAGATCCTGGCGCCCGGCCAGACAATCGAAATCGATACCCCGAATGCGGTGCTGAATCTCGACCGTCCCGGCTACTATCGCATCAACGTCGCGGACAACAGCACGGCATTCAGCGCCCGCCGCGGCGGGACGGCTACCGTGGTGCCGGCGGTCGGCGAGACCACCACGCTCGTCGACAACC
>CAZTDK010000701.1:0-3867 GCA_964611965.1 uncultured Binatia bacterium (SeqCode)
ATGTCTGGCGCCAGGATCACAACGGCTTCACGCACCAAGATCCCGGTTTCATCGACCACGTTATCAACAAGAAGTCAGAGATCGTACGCGTGTACCTGCCGCCGGACGCGAACTGCCTGCTGTCAGTGATGGATCACTGCCTGCGCAGCCGGCACTATGTCAACGTCGTAGTCGCCGGCAAACACCCGGCTCCGCAATGGCTGACGATGGACGCCGCCGTCAAGCATTGCACCGAAGGCATCGGCATCTGGCAATGGGCCAGCAACGATCAGGATTCCGAGCCGGACGTGGTCATGGCCTGCGCCGGTGACGTGCCCACGCTGGAAACCCTCGCCGCTGTTTCCATCATGCGGGAGCATCTGCCCGAACTGAAAATCCGCGTGGTCAACGTGGTGGATCTGATGAAGCTGGAGCCGAATACCGAGCACCCGCACGGGCTGAGCGATACGGACTTCGATTCGCTCTTCACCAAGGATACGCCGATCATCTTCGCCTTTCATGCCTACCCATGGTTGATTCACCGGCTGACGTACCGCCGTACCAACCACAACAACCTGCACGTTCGCGGCTACAAGGAAGAAGGCACGATCACCACAGCGTTCGATATGACCGTTCTGAATGAGTTGGATCGCTTCCACCTGGTGATGGACGCCATCGACCGCCTGCCGCAGACCGGCGACAGTGGCATCTATCTGAAGCAACAGCTCAAAGACAAGCTCATCGAGCACAAGCAATACATCGATAAGAATGGCGAGGATCTGCCGGAAATTCGTCACTGGAAATGGAACGCGTTGCCCCGGCTGTAGTCGACAAGCAGCCATGAACGATACGTCCAACACCGCGAATCGCGGCGCAGTCGTCTCAGTGCGCGGCAGTATCGTGGACATACGGTTCCCCGAGCATCTGCCGCCCATCTACTCGTTGCTGCGCGCGGGGAAAGACCGGCACGTTGCGATCGAGGTTCTGTCGCAACTCGACGCGCATCGCGTACGCGGAATTGCACTGACCCCCACCCAAGGCCTGGCTCGGGGCATGGCGGTGGACGACACGGGCGGACCGTTGAAGGCGCCGGTCGGCAAGGGAATTCTCTCGCGAATGTTCGATGTGTTTGGCAATACCATCGACGGCCAGGCAGCGCCGTCAGATGTTCAATGGCGTTCCGTTCATCAAGCCCCGCCCCCGTTGGCGCGGCGTTCAACCAAATCGGAAATCTTCGAAACCGGCATCAAGGCCATCGACGTCCTCGTGCCGTTGGAACGCGGTGGCAAGGCGGGACTCTTCGGCGGCGCCGGCGTGGGCAAGACCGTGCTGCTCACCGAAATGATCCACAACGTGGTCGGGAATCAGAAAGGCGTGAGCATTTTCTGCGGCATCGGCGAGCGGTGCCGCGAAGGGGAAGAACTGTACCGCGAGATGCGGGAGGCCGGTGTGCTGCCGAACATGGTCATGGTGTTCGGACAGATGAACGAGCCACCGGGCAGCCGCTTCCGCGTCGGCCACGCGGCGCTGACGATGGCCGAGTATTTCCGCGACGACGAGCATCGCGACGTGCTCCTGTTGGTCGACAATATTTTCCGTTTCATCCAGGCCGGCATGGAGGTGTCCGGCTTGATGGGACAGATGCCGTCGCGTCTCGGCTATCAGCCGACGATGGGTACGGAGCTGTCGAAACTGGAGGAGCGCATTGCCAACACCGACGCTGGAGCGATCACATCCATCCAGGCGGTATATGTGCCGGCGGACGATCTGACCGACCCGGCGGCGGTGCATGCGTTTTCGCATCTCTCCGCGTCGATTGTGCTGTCGCGCAAGCGGGCGAGCGAAGGCCTGTATCCGGCCATCGATCTGCTCCAATCCAACTCGAAAATGGCCACGCCCGGCATCGTCGGTGACCGGCATTACAATCTGGCGCAGGAAACTCGGCGGACCCTGGCACAGTATGAGGACCTCAAGGACATCATCGCCATGCTCGGCCTGGAACAGCTTTCGCCGGATGACCGCAAGGCGGTCGCCCGCGCCCGGCGGCTGGAACGCTTCCTGACGCAGCCGTTTTTCGCCACCGAGCAGTTTAGCGGGATCAAGGGGAAGCTCGTCAGCCTCCAAGACTCGCTCGATGGCTGCGAGCGGATCCTGCGCGATGAGTTCAAGGACTTCCCGGAAAGCGCGCTCTACATGATCGGACCGATTGACGAGGTACGGAATACAGCTCCCCAAGACAAACCGCCCGCCAAGCCCACGCCCGAGAGCAAGCCTGCGGTGCCGGGCGCCCCGAAGCCCGTCGCCGATCCCATGCCACAGGTCACCTCTGAGCCGCAGCCCAGCCCCGAGCCCAAGCGTCAACGAGAAGCCGAACCGGCAGCCGACTCATGAACCTCAAAATCCTCCTGCCCTCTCACATCTTCGCCGAGAAGACCGGCGTGCTGCGCATCGTCGCCGAGACCGCTGGAGGTTCGTTTGGTCTCTTGCCGCATCGGCTCGACTGCGCGGCCGCCCTCACGCCGGGTATTCTGACCTATGAAACGGCAACGGACGGCGAGGTCTTCGTGGCCGTCGATGAAGGAATCCTGATCAAGGCCGGCCCGAATGTGCTCGTCTCCGTGCGCCACGCCGTCGGCGGAATGGATCTCGCCCGGCTCCACGAGGCGGTGCAGCGCGAGTTTCTGACGCTCGACGAGCGGGAGCAGAACGTGCGCTCCGTCATGGCAAAATTGGAAAGTGGATTCGTTCGCCGCTTTGTGGAGCTTCATCATGAGTGAAGCGCCGGAAAAGCAACCCGCGGAGGACGGGACGGCGTTCAGCCAACAGATTGCTGCAAAGGCAGCGCGCAAGCTCAAGGCGCGCGCGTCAAGCCGTGGCGTCTGGTTTGGCCTGGGCATGATGGGGCTGGTCGGCTGGTCGGTGGTGGTGCCGACGCTGCTCGGCGCGGCGCTCGGTATCTGGATGGACACACACCATTCGGGGACGCATCCCTGGACCCTGGCGCTGTTGCTTGTCGGTCTCGCGATCGGCTGTTTGAACGCCTGGCATTGGGTGGCCAGGGAAGACAAGGAAATGCGCAACCTACCGGAAAACGACGATGCCTGACGCGTGGAATCTGATGGTGGCGCTGGCCGCAGGCAGTGTGATCGGCGGGATCTTCTTCGGCGGCCTGTGGTGGACGGTGCGGAAAGGCGTTTCGTCGGAACAGCCGGCACTGTGGTTCCTTGGCAGCCTGGTGCTGCGAGCGAGCATGACCCTGACCGGCTTCTCTTTCGTTTCACGCGGTAATTGGCAGAGGCTGCTGATGTGCCTCCTTGGATTTCTCGTTGCGCGTCCCATCGTGACGCGCTTCACCCGGCCGGGGGACACCGGCGGCCCATTGTCGAATGCGGCGAGCCATGCATCTGAGCTCTGATCAACAGATTCTGTGGCAGCACGGCTTTCTCAAGCTCAACGGCACGATCGTCACGACATGGGCCCTCATGATCGTCATGGCCGTGGGCGCGAAACTGATTACCCGCAGACTCGCGACTGTCGGGGAAATTTCGCGATGGCAAGGGTTCCTTGAGCTCGTCGTCACTGCCATCGAGGGGCAAATCAAGGAGGTCGGCCTGAGTCAGCCGGAGAGGTATCTCGGCTTTCTGGGCACACTGTTCCTGTTCGTCGCCACGGCCAGTCTCTGCACGCTGATCCCTGGTTACGAGCCGCCAACCGGATCGCTCTCAACGACTGCGGCGCTCGCGCTGTGCGTCTTCGTGGCCGTGCCGCTCTTTGGCATCGAGGAGCAGGGGCTGGGCGGTTACCTCAAATCCTACATGCAGCCGACGTTTCTGATGCTGCCGTTCAACATCATCAGTGAACTTTCGCGCACACTGGCCCTGGCCGTCC
>CAZTDK010000702.1:0-3845 GCA_964611965.1 uncultured Binatia bacterium (SeqCode)
CCAGGTCCCCCTTCTTGAAGGACGCGAAGGCGTGCGGGCCGCGTTGGAACTGTTGCGTAACCTGCCAGCCGTCATGCGTCAGCTTGTCCTGGTAGAAATTGTCGAGATCGTCGGCTGGAGCACTGGAGCGAAAGATCACGTTGTGCGCGCCGTTTGCCAGCTCCTGGTCCTTTTGCGCCGACGCGCCCGGAAACACCGGTACCGGGAAATCCTTCGGCACCTCGGCGGCTGGGGTCGGCGTCGCGGCGACGGCAACTTCCTGCGGCGTTGGCGACGTTGGCGGAGTTGCCGTTGGTGCCTGAGCTTGCCGTTGCGGCGAGGGCGTCTTGTTGGCTTCGACGCTACTCCACCCCGAGGTGCTCCCCTTCATGTTCTCGGCACCGGGCAAGGGCGGGGTGTCCTTTTCGCATGTACACGAGTTGAACATCACCGCGCTCAAGAGCATCGCGGTCGCTACCCCTTTGGCATGTCGCATCATCCTCTCCGTTTTCCCGCCGGCTGAATACCGGCGCAGTATAGCCGATTCACCCACCAAGGGCAGGCCTGCGGCCGGCGTCTCTTCTATGGCCCGCTCCCCGTTGGGTTGCTGTGTTCTTCCAAGTGCGCCACGCTGCCAGACGCACCCGGATCCTCTCAATCCGAAGAGACTCGCCGAGATCGCTTGTCGTCGTGCGGTCCACCCGTCACAGAACGTTCAGACGGCTACCGGCCGCGGATATTCGAGGGGCGCCGCACGTTGCGACCGTACGCTCGAAGCGGTATCAAGGATCGCGTTCGGCATCAGGTGTGACGTCATGGCCAATCGATTCTGCGCCAGTTGTGGCGCCAAACTCTTGAGTGGCGCAAACTTCTGCGTCGAGTGCGGAGAGCCGCAACCCGGCGCCAAGGAGTCGCGTGTTGCACCGAAAATTTCGGTGCAACGCTACGCCCCGGTGTTCGTTGTGCTGGCGGTGCTGGCGATCGGCGGCGGCGCCGTCGTCTTCGGCACACTGTCGCCGAAGACGCCGCAGACGATGCCACGACACGAGGCGCCAGAGGGATCGTCCACGCCCGGCAGCCTGCCCGAAGGCCACCCGCCCATCACCGTCCCCGAAGAGGTCAAGCAAGCCATGCGTGACATGGCGACCAAGGCGGCGGCCGCGCCCGACGACATGGAGGCGTGGAAACATCTCGCTGAAGTGCAATACCGCGCCTCACAACTCGACCCGACGTACCTGGCGCAGGCGCAGCAGTCGTATCAGCACATCCTGGAACACGAACCCAACAATCTCGACGTCCTGCACGCCCTCGGCAATATCGCCTTTGACATGGAGCAACCGGATCAAGCCGTCGACTACTATCAACGATATCTGAAGCAGAAGCCGGATGACCTGGAGGTGCAGACGGACCTCGGGACGATGTACCTCTCGGCCAACAAGATCGACGCGGCGCTCAAGCAGTACGAGACGGTGCTGAAGGTGAATCCCACCTTCTTCCAGGCGCAATTCAACATGGCGATCGCCTACCGCACGATGGGCGATTCCGAAAAAATGCTTGCCGCGTTGGAAAAAGCCCGCGCCATGGCGCCAGACGAGAAGATGCGCAGCCAGGTCGAGCGTCTGATCGCGCGCGCCAAAGGTGAGCCCGCGCCGGGACCAGCGCCCGGGATGCAAGCCGCCGAGGGTCAAGCCCCGGCAGAGCAAGCCGCAGGGATGCAGGGTACCGGCGCACCGCCACCCGCTGGCGCGGCGGCAGGCACGTTTCAAGCGGATGCGGAGAACATCTTCCGCCAGAACCCGATCCTCGGCCCGAAGGTGGGCCGCATCGAGTGGTCGGGCGCCGAGACGGCCAAGGTATACCTGCGCGGCTTCCCGATGGATCAGATGCCGCCCGAGATGAAGACCATGTTCGCCGATCGCATGAAAGGCCGCATCAAGGAGCAGAAAGAGGCCCACCAAGTGACGGCCACCGCCACCTTCGATCTGGTCGACGAGGCCACCGGGAAGGTGATGGACACGCTCACGGAATAGATGCGGTCATGGGATCAGCTTGCAAGATGACCAGCACGAAAGCACGAAAGTACGAAAACACGAAAAAGAGCAAAGACGGAAATTTCCCTCATCAAAGCTTTTTCCGATTTCGTGCTTTCGTGCTTTCGTGCTTTCGTGTTCCTCTTCCGGGGTCGTGACCGTGTCCGCGCTCCGCTTCGGCCTTCGCCTTCCCCAGGACGGCATCGACTTCGCGGAACTGCGCGACATCGCACAAGCGGCGGAGCAGCTCGGCTTTCACTCGCTCTGGCTCTTCGATCATTTCTATCACTTCCCGTTCACCGGGAACCGCAGCGTCCTCGAGCCGTGGACCATGATGAGCACCCTCGCCGGCGCAACGACGACGATTCGCTTCGGCACGCTGGTGCTGTGCAACGGCTACCGCCCCCCCGCGCTGCTCGCCAAGATGGCGGCGACGCTCGATGTCCTCAGCGGCGGCCGGCTGGAGTTCGGTTACGGCGCCGGCTGGCATCAGGAGGAGTTCGCCGGCTACGGCTACGACTTTCCATCCGTGGCGACGCGCATCCGGCAGATGGAAGAAGGCCTGCAAGTCATCAAACAGCTGTGGACGGAAGAGCGCGGCACCTTCAGCGGCAAGCACTACCGGCTGCACGGCGCTATCTGCGAGCCCAAGCCGCGGCAACGCCCGCACCCGCCGGTGACCATCGGCGGCGGCGGCGAGCGCCTGCTGCTGCGCGCCGTGGCGCGCCACGCCGACATCTGGAACTACTTCCCGGCACCATTACCGGAGTTCGAGCACAAGACGCAGGTGCTGGAGCAGCACTGCCGCGACCTCGGCCGTGATCCGCAAACCCTCGCGCGCTCGCTGATGACGCCGACGATTACGGCCGAGTGGGAAAAGGACGTACGCGATCAGCTCGAAGCCGCCAAGGCAAAGGGGTACATGTGGACGTTCTCCGGCAACTACGTCCAGGGCACGCCGGACATCGTCGTCCCGCGTTACCGCGACTATATCCGTCGCGGCGTCAGCTTCTTCATCGTCCAACTCCCCGATCCGCGGGATCTGAGGCGCATCGAGTTCGTGGCGAAGAACGTGATGGCCGAGCTGTTGTAAACGATTCATTGCGCCCAGCCACGAGGCGGTATGGATCTCGATCAACCAAACAATCCCCCCCCTGGCCTCCGTGGCCTGCGTATCGCGGCCTTTGAGTCCCGGCACGCGGAGGAGATGGCCGAGCTCATCCGGCGCCACGGCGGCGAGCCTTTGGTGGCGCCGTCGATGCAAGAGGTGGCACTCAGCGAACACCGCGCGGTCTTCGACTATGTGCGCCGCCTGGCGACCGGGGAAATCGACATCGTGATCCTGCTGACCGGGGTCGGCTTGCGCACCCTGGCGGACATCGTCGTACATGAGTGGCCTCTCGACCGGCTTGCCGCGGCATTGCGGCGCGCCCGGCTGGTCGCCCGCGGACCCAAGCCGGTGGCGGCGTTGCGCGAGTTTGGATTGCAGCCGGACGTCACCGTGCCCGCGCCCAACACCTGGCGTGAGATCCTCGCGACCCTCGACGCGCAGGGGTCGGTCAAAGGGCAACGCGTCGCCATCCAGGAGTATGGAATTTCCAATCGGGAATTGGCTGACGCACTCATCGCGCGCGGCGCTGAAGTGCTACGAGTGCCGATCTATCGCTGGGCGTTGCCCGATGATGTCGGCCCTCTCCGAGACGCCATCGCCGCCATCTGCGAGGGGCGCGTCGACATCGCATTGTTCACCAGCGCCACGCAGGTCTACCATCTCTTCCAGGTTGCCGACGCCGACGCTGACAGACTGCGCGCCGTCTTCGCGACCGTCCTCATCGC
>CAZTDK010000703.1:0-3837 GCA_964611965.1 uncultured Binatia bacterium (SeqCode)
CGGCTCCTCGTTGTACGCCGGCAACACCACCGACAGCTCGTGCACCACACCCTCCGTCTTGCTTTTTGTCTCATTCACCATAAATATTCCCCACACTGTTGCCCACCCCGATGATCGTTACCTGCCCCCACTGCTCCACCCGCTACAACATCGAAGAGACGCGCCTCGCGGGTCCCAGCCCGATGCTGAAATGTTCCCGCTGCCGGCGTGTATTTCCGGCACCGACGGTCAAAAAACAAGCGCCGTCCCCTTCGCCCAAGTCATCCTCGTCCGATGCGGAAAATCTCAAGTTACCATTTGAGGAGCCGGCTTGGAAAGATGAGCCGACCTCCGCGAGCGCCGACTTGGAGATCCCCGAGCAGGAGGACGAAGGGTACACGCTGGAAGCCGAGGGGCCCGCGGATGCGCTCGTCGTGCCGCCCGATGTCGCCGCGGAGCCCGGCGCCACGCCGCGCAAACGCGAGCGCTCCGCCGCGCGAAGCACACCGGTACCCCCGACCTCCACGCCGGCCGAGCACCGGCCGGCCACCCGCGCCGCCAACGAAGAAGACAGCGATGCGCTCATCGCCGACCATGTCGACGACGCGGTGGACGAGGAAGCGGAGACTGACGACTTGAGCGACCGTGAGCCCTCTGCACCCGCCGCGCCGCGCCGGCGCAAGGCCGCGCGCAGCCCGGCCGCGCGGCGGCCGGCGGCACGCGATAGCGAACGCGGCAAGGTGTGGGCGCTCATGATCTTCCTGGGGGCGGTCTTAGCAAGTTACTGGATGCTGACGCGCGCGTTGTTCGCCAGCCCGCAGCTGTGCGATAACCTGTTGAGCCGCATCCCGCTGATCGGCTTGCTGGGCGACGACCGCTTGCTGACCCGCAAGGTCGCCCTTTCCGAAGTCGCCGGCGGCTACCAACGCATCAAAGACGGCAAGCAGGTGTTCGTCATCACCGGCAAGGCGTTGAACACCGCCCCGGTGGCGCTGCACGACGTGCAGATCGCCGGCAAGCTGTTCAATAGCGAGGGCGCCGAGCTCGACGAGAAGATCATCTTCTGCGGCAATGCCATCTCGACGAAGGTGCTCAAGGACCTGACACCGCGCGAGGTGTCGATTCTGCAGAAGGTCAACCCGCCGAAGCGCTTCACCATCGAGCCGGGCAAGTCGGAGACCTTCGTCATCGTGTTCATGGACCCGCCGCACCAGGCAGCGGAGTTCAGCACGCAGGTGGCCGCCGCGCAGCATCACGCCTGAGGCTTGCCGCCATCACGCGGCGGCTCGTCGTCTTTCTTCGGCGTGATGTCGATCTCGTCGGGAGCCTTCACCGCCTTGCGAAAGTTACGGATGCCTCGCCCCAGGCCTTCGCCAATCTCGGGCAGCTTGCCGGCCCCGAAGATGATCATGACGATGACCAGAATGACCACCAACTCGCCTATGCCGAGTCCGAACATACGGGCGGACTATATGTGAACGCGGTGCTGGGGCGCAAGCCACGCATGCGCTGCCTGCGCCTGCCACCGCAAGAGATCTCGCGCACAGACGCAGAGCCGCAGAGGAAGAGCCGCAAAGAACGCAAGGCCCTGGAGCTTGGAAATCGGTCCTCGCGAGCACCGATGACGGGGAGAATTACAAGAAACTCGAATTCCGCTGTTCTTCTCTGCGCGCTCTGCGTCTCTGCGTGAGATTCACCAGGTTTGGACCTATGCTAGCAGCCGCTCCAGCGTCCGAGCGTATTCCTGGTTGTCGTCAGTCGCGACGTGGACGCGATGGATGGCGGCGCCTGCGGCGGCCTCGGCGGCGAGGCGTTCGCGGCAGGCTTCGACGTCGCCGACGCACCCGAGGCGCACGCGCATGGCGGCGGGCACCGCCAGGGCGGCCGCTGCCGAGCTCTGCTGCCAGGCTTCTTTAACCGCCGCAACCTCGGCCCCAAACCCGAAGCGCTCGAGTTGCCGCGCGTAGTACACGCCCATGCGGCCGATGTAGAACGCCGTCGTCCCGGCTTGCACCATCTCGGCGCGTCGGCGGGCGTCACCGTGCGCGACGACGACACCACCGGGGGCGTGAATCTCGAAATCCTGCGGTCGGCGCCCATTGGCGGCGAGGCGCGCGTGCATCGCGCCGATCTCCTCGCCGAGCTTGTCGATGGGAATCATCACCGGCAGCCAGCCGTCGGCGTGCGACGCGGTGAGCGCGAGCGCCTTCGGGTTCAGGGTCGCCAGGTGGATGGGAATGTGTGGGCGCACCGCAGGGAAGCGCAGAGTGAAGCCGCGCTCTAACTTGAACAGGGTGCCGGCATACTTGAGGGGGTCGTGCCGGAGAAGCATGTTGAAGATTTCAATGACCTCTTTCAGGCGCGTCAGCGACGGCTCGAAGCGCACGCCGTGGAAGTGCTCGATCACCTGCGCGCCGCTGGTCCCGAAGCCGGCAATCATGCGCCCTCCGGAGAGCTCGTCAAGCGTCGCGAAATGCTGGGCCAACGCCGCTGGCGTGCGCGAATAGACATTGACGATGCCGGTCCCGAGACGAATGCGCTGGGTGCGATCGGCAAGCAGCGTCAGCAGCGTAAAGCAATCCCGCCCCCACGCTTCGGCGATCCACACCGAGTCGACACCGACCTCGTCGGCGATCTTCACGCGTTCGAGAATCGCCTTGAGATCGAACCGCCCCTGCCAGTCCACCGAGATCGCCAGCTTGCGCGCCATGCGTGAGTCCTCCGTGGACCCCTGTCTCGCCGAGATGCGCCGGCTATTCAAGCCTTCCGGCCCGTCTTGGTGTCGCGTCTCAGACGTTCGAAAACAGCGGGGTAATTTTCGAGAGGATTACTTCACTCACCCTGAGCACAGCGTGAAGCAAGTGGCGGCGTGGCCTCGCCGCTCCAAGTCTTTGGAGCGGCGAGGGTCCCATACCTCGCTTGGGTTGCAGGCAGCGGCCGCGCGCCATGGCCCTCGATAGGCAAGAGCTCGACCGCGCGGGCGATGCGCTCGATCAGTCGCCGCGGACTCGCAGCTCGACGCGCCGGTTCTGCGCCCGTCCGTCCGCCGTGTCATTGCTGGCGACCGGATGCGATTCGCCGAAGCCTTCGGCACTGATCCGGCGGGCCGAGATGCCGCCGGCGATCAGGTACTCGCGTACGGCCTGGGCACGACGCCGCGACAGTTTCAGGTTGTAGGCGTCGGTGCCGACGTTGTCGGTATACCCTTCCGCGATCACGACGACCGCCGGATCCTGCTTCAACGTCGCGATAGCCGCGTCGAGCACCGGCCGCGCGTCGGCGCGAATCGTTGCTTTGTCGAAGTCGAAATGCACACCGCGCAGGACGATCTTTTTGGTCGTCGGCGGTGCGGGCCGAGCCGCGGCCGGCGCTGGTGCCACCGGTGCCGGCGCGGGCGCCTCGGGTGGCGGCGCGAAGCTGTACTTGATGCCGCCGCCGAGTGAGAAATAGCGCAGGTTGGAGAGCGTGCTGGTCGGCATCACGTACGCGCTGTCGACGTACGCGGCGATGTGGTCGGTAATCCACACATCGAGGCCGGCACCGACGCGCCCGGCGAACTCGGTGTCCGACTCGCCACCGCTGGCATTCAGGTTGCGCGTCGTGAGGTTGGCGTTGGCGTTGGCGTTCAGGAAACCGACACCGCCGTCGAGGAATGGTTCGAGGCGGGTGCCGGTGGGGAGAATGACCTTACCCAGCAGCGAAAAACTGTTCGTATACAGATCCACATGGCCAACCTGGTGGTTGTTGACGAACACCGACGTCCCGAAGTCGTCCATGTATTCGTAGAGCCCTTCGACTGCCAGGAAGTCATTGAAGCGGTAGCCGCCGCGCGCGTTGAATCCGACGCTGTCACCGAAG
>CAZTDK010000704.1:0-3837 GCA_964611965.1 uncultured Binatia bacterium (SeqCode)
TTGCGAGATAGACGTTGCCCATACCGCCGGCGCCAATTTGGTGGTCAATGCGATCCGCCACAGTGGTACGACCGGCCAGATCGATATGCTTGCTGATCACGTCAACGGCATGGTCCGCCTGCGCGTGCGCGACAGCGGGCGCGGCATCGCCCTCGAAGATCAACCGTTCCTGTTCGTCAAGCAACCGGGCGCCCCTCGCCGCGCCGGTCACCGCGACGACACCGGACTCGGCCTGGTGTTCTGCAAGATGGCCGCCGCTGTCATCGGCGGCGCCATCGCCGTCACCAGCGCTCCCGGCGCCGGCACGGTCTTCACCGTGACGGTTCCGGCCACCGAGTCCATTTGAGCGCGGCGGCCGTTTCGCAGCGCTGCGAAATGCTCCTCCCTCGATTTGAAGAAGTGTGAATTGGCGGCTGGCCCGCCAGCGGCGCCGCGGCGGGCTCTGTCGGGCATGGAGTTTGTGGTGTTCTCGGCTGTACGCAGCAGCGCTGCGTCTGGAGGATGCAATGACCGCAACCGTAGCACCCAAGGGCAAGGGCCTCATTCGGAGTCTGAACCGTCGCGGCACACGCACTGAAAAGGTCTTACCGGTCGCCGCCAAGCACCCGGCGAACGATCCAACGATGTGCGAGCGCTGCGGCGCGGTGTTTACGCGCAAGACGTGGCGCCAAGGCCGGAAGGTGGACGAAGCCCTGTTGGCGCGCGCCGCATGGGCCGTGTGTCCAGCATGCGAGCAAATACAAAGCGGCGAGTATTTTGGGCGCGTCGTCATACGCGGCGCCTACGCCGCCGCGAACCGAGCCGCGATTCGTCGGCGCATCGCCAACGTCGCCAGCCGCGCACGGTTTACCCAGCCGGAGCGGCGTGTGGTGTCCGCCGAAGACGACGCGAACGTCCTCGAAGTCCTGACGACCTCGCAGAAGCTGGCGCATCGCATCACGCACGAGCTGAAGAAGGCGTTCGCCGGCCGCGCATCCTATAAGTGGTCCGATCGCGACGGCGCGCTCTATGCCACCTGGCAGCGCGATGATGTGCCGGTTGCCGAGGGGACGGCGAGGCGCAAGTAGGTTACTTCATCGGGACTTCCCACGGGTGTGGCAGCCCGCGACGATCCTGTGGGGAAGCGGGCCGTGGGGGAGACGCTGGCCGCAGACCCCTGGCGAAAGCCGGCGAGTTGTGCCGATACTTCATTCGGAAGTATGCAAGCGGCATGATCGGCAGGGAAGTGCTTAGCGAAGAACAAGCGTCAGCGAACTATTGCTTGCGCGAGGTGCAACACCGTCGCACCGGCGAAGTGTCATGGGAAGTCGTCGACGCCAACTCCGGGGTTGCCGTGGCCACCGGCATTGCCACGCGCGACGAAGCGTTGCGCGTCTTCCGTGGGTGGGAGCGGCTGAGCCAGAAGCTCGAAGGTGGGCTGGCGGGACACGTGCTCGTGCATTGAGTGGAGAGCGGTTGCCATGAATCTGAACGGGAAGCTGGCCGTCGTCACCGGCGGCGCCTCCGGGATCGGTCGCAGTATCTGTCTGCGACTGGCACGCGACGGCGCGGACGTGGCCGTCCTCGATCTCAACCGCGCCGGCGCGCAAGCGACGGCACACGCGGTGGAGCAAGGCGGACGGCGCGCGGCGGCCATCGAGGTCGACGTCTCCAGTGCCATCAACGTCGGCGAAGCGTTCGCTGCCGTGCGGCACCAACTCGGTGCCGTGCAGATCTTGGTGAATGACGCCGGCATCTGCGAGTACGCCGCGTTCTTGCCGATGCACGAGGCGGTGTGGGACCGCATGATCGCCGTGCACGTGAAGGGAGCCTTCCACTGCGCCCGCGCCGCCATCCCCGACATGCAGTCCGCGGGCTGGGGACGCATCGTCAACCTGTCATCGGTCGCCGGCTTGAATGGCGGCGGACCGGGTCTGGTGCATTACGCCACGGCCAAGGCGGCGCTCATTGGTTTCACGAAGTCGCTGGCGCGTGAGGTCGGACCGTCGGGCATCACGGTCAACGCCATTGCCCCGGGGCTCATCGACACGCCGATGATCCGCACTGCCAAAGTGCCGGAAGCGATCATTCAGCAGCTGGCCGACGACTCACCGGTGCGCCGCATCGGCGCACCCGACGACATCGCCGCCGCTTGCGCGTACCTGGTGTCGCAGGAAGCGAGCTTCGTCACCGGACAGGTCATCAGCCCCAACGGCGGGTCGTACGTTTGAAGCAACAGCCCTGCGGGCGGCGTCCTTTCTATGGTCCGCTCCCCCTTCGGGGAGCCTCAGGACAGGATTGGTCGTTGCGGCCTGAAAACGTCGACAGGCTGAGGTGACAAGGTGGAGGACACGGCGGGAGGCGAGTGCGACATCGCCGTTGTTGGCGCTGGTGCGGCGGGCTTGGCGGCGGGAATCTTTGCGGCGGAAGCGGCGGGCGCCGGAGCGCTGCGCATCGTCCTGCTCGACGGTGCCGCGAAGATCGGCACCAAGATCCTGATTTCCGGAGGCGGCCGCTGCAACGTCACCCACGATGCGATACACGTCACCGATTTCAATGGCGCCAAGCCCATCGTACGCAATGTCCTCGCGGCCTTCGACGAGCAAGCCACCGTGCACTGGTTTGGTACACTTGGTGTGGAGTTGAAGCGCGAAAACACCGGTAAGCTGTTCCCGGTCTCCGACAGCGCGCGCACCGTCCTGAATGCCTTGCTGCGCCGCTGCGCCGAGTCGGGCGTAGTGGTGCTTCCCGCGCAGCGCGTCCATGCCATCAGGGGAGCGGCAGGCGGGTTCGTCGTCGAGCACGCAGGCACCACGCTGCGCGCGCGCTGTGTGATCATGGCCACCGGTGGCCGGTCCCTTGCGCGCACTGGGAGTGACGGAAGCGGCTGGACGATCGTCCGTCACCTCGGTCACACGGTCACCGACACCTATCCAGCCTTGGTCCCCCTCGTGTTGTCGGACTTGGCAGCACGCAGCGACCATTCCTGTCCTGAGGCTCCCCGAAGGGGGGAGCGAGCCACAGCAAGGACACCGCCCGCGGGGCTGCCGGCCGCGGGCTCAATGTTCCACGCCGAGTTGTCAGGCTTGTCACAGCAAGTCCAGCTGTCGACCTTTGCCGACGACAAGCTCATCGATCGGCGCACCGGCAGCTTGTTGTGGACGCATTTCGGCATCAGCGGGCCGGTGGTCATGGATGCCAGCCGCCATTGGGTGATCGCACGGGCGACACAGCACCGTGTCGAGATGCGCTGTAACTTCATTCCGGCGCAGCGCTTCGACGAAGTCGAGCGTTGGTTGATCGAGACGGCGGCGGCGCAGCCGCGGCTGTCCCTACGCAAGTGCCTGGCGCGTCAGGTCCCAGAGCGTTTTGCCGCCGCGCTCGCGCACGCGACCGGAATCGATTCAGCGGCCCCGGTTGGCCAACTGGCGCGCGCGCCGCGGCGCGCGCTGGTGCACGCGCTCACTGCGTTCGTGCTGCCGATTGAGCGCCCGCGCGGCTGGGACTACGCCGAGGTCACCGCCGGCGGCGTGCCGCTCGCTGAGATCAACTATCGGACGATGGAGTCACGCCGGGTAGCGGGACTCTATCTCATCGGAGAGATGCTCGACTGCGACGGCCGCATCGGTGGCTACAACTTCCAGTGGGCCTGGGCGACGGGCTCTGTCGCGGGCCGCGCCGCGGCGCGCACGTGTGCCCGATCCGATGCGGGCATCCGCAAAACCCCGTGAGCGGCTCTGGGGTTGTCCGTGTTGATGGTGGTGGGCCATGGCCCACGTGTTGATCGTCCGGCTTGCTCGGCGCCGACAGACTCCTTATGGTGGGAGTGAAACGGTTTCCGCTTCGTTCCACTCCGCG
>CAZTDK010000705.1:0-3805 GCA_964611965.1 uncultured Binatia bacterium (SeqCode)
TACGGGAGAACTCAGTTTCAGCGAGAGACTTCGGGAAGGTCTCGTTGATCTGATCCAAGACTGATCGAAGACGCCGCTTCGTAGCAGTGAGCTTGGAGAATTCCTCATCATACTTCTCATAGAAGCCATCGATCGACTTCTTCTTGTCCTGCATCCCCGCCAAACCGGCGATAACTAGTTCGCTTACCAGTTCAACCTCGAGCATTCTTGCGATGCTGCGCTCAGAGAAAATTCTGTGTCGTCTCCAGAACTCAAGGTGTTCATGCGCGAGCCTGTAGCAGGCCTGCTTGAAGAGACCGAAGAATTTCCCGTTGCGGAGTTCCTGATCGTTGAGCGGAACGGAGTAAGTGTTGAGGCGGGCAAACATTTCTAGGACTTCAAGGTCGGAAATGCCGTGGAAGACTTCCGTAGGAAAGCCATAAGCGAGAATCCGCTGTTGTTCGTCACCGGACAGTGCAGAAAAGTTCTTACCCGCCCAGCTCGCTTTCAACGTCTTTGAGAGTCGGTACGTGCCGTCTATGTAGTCCAGCACGGCGGAAACACGTTGTTGTCCGTCGACCACCTGTCGGACTATTCGTCTCTTGTCGAGACCCACGGCCTTCTTGTCCGCGCCTTGCACCGTCCTGACGTAGATCGGAGGAATTGGCATTTCGCGCAGGAGCGTATCGACAAAGAACGAACGTGCCGCCAAAGTCCAAACCCCGCGACGCTGAAACTTTGGGGTGATTTCAAGAGTGTCGGCAGCTCGCCACCCGATGAAGTCGTGAGGCGTATAGACTGCTCGATCGGGCCTTTGCATTGGGTTGCCTCCTTCGCGGATGGTTGCGTCGTTATCGCCGAAAGGCTGTCTTGCCAGATCGGAGGACGTTTGTGGAGGGCATGTCCCGGTCGATAGTGCTGGTAATTCTTCAGAATAACTCTTGACTATGGGCGGTTTCCCCTGTATTCACAAGGGCAACAGGGGAGATAAGCAAATGGCGAGCACGGCAAAAGCAGTCAGCTACCTTCGAGTTTCCGGCAAGGGTCAAGTCGACGGGGACGGCTTCCCGCGACAACGCGAAACCATCGAGCGCTTTGCACGGACGGCTGGGTTCGACCTGGTCGACGAGTACCGCGACGAAGGCGTGAGTGGCACCAAGGAACTCGACGACCGTGAAGGTCTCTCCAATCTGCTCGCACGCATTCGCAGTAACGGAGTGCGCGTGGTGCTGGTGGAGCGTGCTGACCGGCTAGCGCGTGACCTGATCGTAGGCGAGCTGATCCTGAACCAGTTTCGCGAGCTGGGCGTCAAGGTCATCGCGGCGGACTCTGGCACCGAGCTGACCGCTGGTGACGACGACCCAACCCGCACGTTGATTCGGCAGGTTCTGGGTGCCGTGGCGCAGTTTGAGAAAGCCGTCATCGTCTCCAAGCTGAAGGCCGCACGTGTCCGCAAACGTCGCGCAGAGGGCAAGTGTGAAGGTCGGAAGGCCTACGGCGACAAGGAAGGCGAGGCCGAAGTACTGGTGTACATTCGTAAGCTGTACCGCAAACCGCGTGGTGGCGAGCGGTTGTCTTATGCGGCTATTGCGGAGCGCTTGAACGTCGAAGGCATCCCATCACGTACCAGAAAGCCTTGGGCACCGGGGACGGTATACGGGATTCTCAACCGGAAGGTGGCGAGCTGACACAGCCCACGTCATCGTACCAGACACTCGTACTTGTACCTCTACGGCGAACGTACCCGCTATCGCGGACCTACAGTACCCCCGAAGGGCTTGTACGTACGATGGCCTGGACGTGGTGTGCGGGAGGCGAGCTGACTGAACCAACGTCAATGCCCGATTCGCGGCGTTCCGGTGTTGGGTGCTGTCGGGGTTATCACAGAACGCCTCGCCGTTGCCTACAGCGCGTTGATTCGGCCAAAGATAGCCCAAACCGCTGGATTCCACCGAATTCTGATTTTCATAGAGCATTGGACCTGAACAGCTTGCGCTCCGCAGCCCACTCTCGCACGTGGCTATCCAAATCCGGGCGTCTTGCGACGATCTCGCCAAGCATGCTCTGCACGCCGTCGAAGTCCCCCCTATCTGAATACAAGATGGCGCGCACCTCTAGCGCATCCATGCTTGGGTCGTTCCTAAGAATGTCGATCAATCCATCCTCAGTCCGAGCTTTCTCGAACCAGGGCAGGCCATGCTCAGTTATTGCAGCTCGGAGTTGCGTGCCTTGCAGGGAGTTGTCGTCGTCAACATTCACGAGCCAATGTCGCTGTGTCTCGCCGAAGAATTGTCCCAAGTCAGTAGAGATACCACTTTCGAACCCCTTTGCCCTCGATAGATCAACGTGGACACCTCGAAGTCGCGTTGCGAGTTCGGGGATAACGATTGCCAGTTGGACCCAAACCATTCCACGGTCGAGTCGATTGAAGGTACTCGCCTCGACGATGGTCAATTCAACCCTTCCGCCAGCGTCCTCGAATAGCGTCGCGCCCTCTTCTTGAAGCCTGCGGTCCGAAGGACATCTGTGACATACTGCTGCAGCAGCTTGTCGATTGCTGCCGAGATTTCACTCATCACGTGCCAGCCGACCGCCTACTCAGCTTCCCAAGTCTCTGCTGAGCAACGTGTCGCATCTCACCGCCGTTCATTGCCGTACGGTACGACAAGCTGTTCCCCGTGGCAATCGTCGCCCAGGAGCCAACCGACAAGGGCGTCGCAGGCGCTAAGTACGTACGAAGTCAGGGATGGGTAGGATCGGGCACGGGAGACTTACCGCCGCCATCCACCTACTTGCCTGGCTCAGCCATCCTGTCGGCAGCGGCGCCAACGCCGACAATGTCATCGTCACTCTTGATCCCATCCTCGCCGAGGGATCGGATTGTGAACGTCGTAATGCCATCGCTTGCGTAAAGGTAGTCACGCTGCCAGGGGTCTATCGGAACCCGGTCAAGGTAAGCCATTGGGTCGCAGTGCAGAGCACGCTCAGGACAAGTCACGAGCGCGGCGAGTCCCTCCTGGGTCGATGGATAGAAGCCGTTGTCTCGCCGGAACATCTCAATTGCGACGCGGATTCCCTTAATGTCCGCCTCTGCCTTGATCGGGTTGGGTTGGTCGGATGCCAAAATCGACCGACCAGTAACGCGTTCCCAAACCTCGAACCCAGTCGCGGCGAGGACGAGAGAGGCAGCCGTGAGACCGGCGAGCACTCCCACGACTGCGAATAGACGCCGGATCGTAGACACAAACCCCACTCTAGTTCGCATTCCCGTGGGCTTGCAATCGTTGATTGGATTCTCGCGCTGTACCTGCGAAGCCAATGTACGGTAGGTGGCGCGGAGCGCTGGTACGTACGGTACAACGGCATGGATGGTCGTTCAGGGACAGGAGAGCGGAGCAGTCAGCCGAGTGTTCCACAAACTGGAAACCGGTTCTCCGTGAACGATCCCTCGCCAAGCCCAATCCCGGCCCTTAGCCTCCGCATCGCCGCCGTGCTCATGAATGCCGTTCCTTGTCGTAGAGCGCTGCTGCTGACAGGCGAATCGGCACAGGGAACCGCCGAAGTCATACCGATCTAGCCTCCCAGCTTCGGACCTACCAGAATCCCTTGTGCGGCGAAGCCTCGGGTACCGTGCGAAGGTCGCCAGACAGTGCCGACCTGGGCGACCGCATAGGGTACCGTTGTTCGTGCAGCCGAAGGCGTCATGGCACGGCGGAGCCTGCGAAGCCAACGTTTTCCCCAAACACCTGGGGGACGGTTGCGGCGGCACTCGGCACGAATCAGTCCCCACCTGCGTGCCCGCGTGGTGCAGTCCCTACCGTACGGC
>CAZTDK010000706.1:0-3805 GCA_964611965.1 uncultured Binatia bacterium (SeqCode)
GCAGAGCCTGCCGTTAAGCGCTCGCCGACTACAATCCGCATCTCGAGGGGCTGCCGATCACGCAGCTGATCGAATCTCTGGCTACCAGAGACCTGCTCACTCCGGAGGGCGCCACGCGCGTGCGCATCGCGCGTGATAACCTGGTTCAACTGGAGCAGCTGGCGGGCGACGCCCGTAATCCCGAGGCCCGGCGTCTGCTCGGCTTTGACCAGAAATTTCCGGAGCATCTGGGCAAGACCCTCTCGAGCTTGGAGCACGCGCGGCAGGCGCTTCTCGAGCAGCTGCCGGACTGACGTCCTTGTCCGTTGCGGATTGCGGCGAAGCGGCGCCGGACGTTCGTGTCCGGCCGCATATGCGCGAAGAAAGGGCGCGGCGTGAACGCGATCGCCGAACTTCTGGGCAATCAGCCGTACCCCGTGCTTAGTTTGGCAACAGGAACCCGGCGTTTGAGAGTCGCCACTCGCCTCGGGGTGAGCCTTCCCATGATGGTATGGGGCTTGCCCTGCAACTCGCCAACCCAAGGGCCTACCATTCCTGTGAGCGACTCGTACCGACGTACCTCAGCCCAAACCGGGACTCGTTATGAGCTGGAGGTCTGCCCGACGGTTCCCGAGCGCATTCAGCGCCTCGGCGAATTAGCCGACGATCTGTACTATTCGTGGCTGGGCGAGGTCCGCCAGCTTTATGCGTCCCTCGACCGCGAGCTGTGGAACCAGTGCGGGCACAACCCCAAGCTTCTCCTGCGTCGCATTTCGCAGGAGCGGCTCGATCGAGCCGCACAGGACCCGATCTTTCTACAGCGCTATTCCAGCGCAGTCTCCGCTTACGACACCTATCACCGCGAGGATGGCGTCGGGCCCAACGATGCGTGGGCATCCGACGGCACCAATCTGGTCGCCTACTTTTGTGCGGAATTCGGTTTTCACGAGAGCCTGCCCATCTACTCGGGTGGCCTCGGGATCCTGGCCGGGGATCATTGCAAAGCGGCGAGCGACCTGCGCTTGCCCTTCGTGGCGGTCGGGCTCCTGTATCGCCAGGGATATTTCACCCAAACCATCGACGCCTACGGCAACCAGGTCGCGACATTCATCGCCACGGACTTCTCCCAGCTGCCGATCAGCCCTGCTACGGGTGCCGATGGGCAAGCGCTCCAGGTCAGCGTGGAGATCGAGGGCCGGCCGGTCGTCGTCAACGTGTGGCGCGTCAAGGCGGGTCGGGTTGCGTTGTATCTGCTCGACACCGAGGTGCCGGAGAACTCCCTCGGCGATCAAGCGATCACGCAGCAGCTCTATGCCGCCGATCCGCACGTTCGCCTGCGCCAGGAGATCGTGCTCGGTATTGGTGGGGTCCGCGCCTTGCGCGCGCTTGGGTTGCGGCCGACGGTCTGGCACATCAACGAGGGGCACCCGGCGTTGGTGATTCTCGAACGCTGCCGCGAGGAGGTTGCGACCGGCCTCCAATTCGATGCGGCCCTGGAACTGGTTGCCGGCAACACGGTCTTCACCACGCACACCCCGGTTCCGGCTGGCCACGACGTCTTCGATCACGCGCTCATGCGCCACTACTTCGCACCGTTCGTCAGCCAACTCGGGACCTCGCTCGAGCAGCTGCTCGAGCTGGGCGCCAGCCCTGCCTCACAGGGCGGGTTCAATATGACGGCATTGGGCGTGCGCGGCTCGCGCTTCCAGAACGGTGTCAGCCGCATCCACGGCGAGGTCGCCGCCCAAATGCTCGGCTACGTGTGGCCCCAGATCCCTCATGAAGAAAACCCGGTCGGTTACGTCACCAACGGCGTGCACGTGTTCACCTTCCTCGGACGTGAGTGGCGCGCGCTGTTTGACATGACATTCGGAAACGAGTGGCGGCGAGAGCTGACCAACGAGGACTACTGGCGCGGTGTGGACGGCATCCCCGACTACCAGTACTGGAGCACGCACCAGGCGGCGAAATCCGAGCTCTTGCGGGAGTTGCGCCGCCGAGCGGTGGCGCAGTTCAAGCGCAACGGGTACAGCGACGTCGAGGTCGGTCGTCTCACGCGCCAACTGGCGCCGGAGAATACCGAGTTACTGATCATCGGCTTCGCGCGTCGATTCGCGGCGTACAAGCGCGCCACGCTGCTGTTCTCGGATCTCAAGCGCCTGGCGCGTGTCGTGGGCGACCCGCGTCGTCCGACACTGCTGGTGTTTTCCGGCAAGGCGCATCCCAGCGATCTCGCCGGGCAGCAGCTCATCCAAGCGATCCACCAGCTGTCGCGCCATCCGGACTTCGAAGGCAAGCTGCTGCTCCTCGAGGGCTACGACTTGGCCCTGGCACGCCGCCTGATGGCGGGTGTGGATGTCTGGCTCAACACGCCGGAGTATCCCAAGGAAGCCAGCGGTACTTCCGGCCAGAAGGCCGCCCTGAACGGGGCGGTCAACCTCAGCGTCCTCGACGGCTGGTGGGCCGAAGGATTCAACGGACGCAACGGGTGGGGCATCCCTCCGCACCACACGACCTACGCCGACGCCGCAGACCGTGACCGCATCGAGGCGCATGAGATTCTCGAGGCCTTGGAGCACGAGGTCGTGCCGCTTTTCTTTGAGCGTAATGGACAGGGGTACTCGGAGGGCTGGGTGCGCAGATCCAAGGCCTCGATGCAGTCCATCCTGCCGCGCTTCAACTCACAGCGCATGGTGATGGACTATGTCCGCGATTACTACGCGGTCGCCCATGCCCACCGGAGCCGGCTGGAAGCCGGCGGCCGCCGTGCCGCGACGCGGTTGGCGGCGTGGCGGCAGCGCGTCGCGGCTGGCTGGCCGCGCGTACAAGCACGCCGGCTCGATGCCCACGTGTCACAAATTACCGCACACGAGATCCTCCGAGTCTCGGTCGGCGTGCGGTTGGGAGATCTCGACATTCGCGACGTGCGCGTGGAGTGCATCTTCGGGCGACTCAGCGAGGAGATGGGTTTCGTCATTCACCATAGCGCCGAGCTGCGCCCGCTGGGCCTCAACGAGGAGGGCGAGAGCGTGTACCGCTTGGAAACGCAGCCGCCGCTCTCCGGGCTGCAATACTACAAGCTGCGTGTCTATCCATTTCATTCGCTCATGCACCATCCCTTTGAGAGCGGCCGCATGCTCTGGCTCTGACCTGCGGCCCTGCGGGCGGCGTACTTTCTATGGACCGCTCCCCCGTTCGGGGAGCCTCAGGGCAGGATTGGTCGCTCGGGGCTGCGCAGTTCGACCAGGCTATCCGGATTTGCTCTAGCGCGAAGGGAACGCCGCGGATTCGACAGCTGGCATTTCTCCGGTAAGATCACGCTGCCATGTCTATCCAAACCTTCCGAATGCTACGGCGGTCTCTCCGTCCGTGAACGAAGATGGCGCAGTATCGTGGGCGTTTCGCGCCGTCTCCGACGGGTGACTTGCACCTCGGGTCGGTCGCCACCGCGCTGGTGGCGTGGCTGCGGGCGCGTAGGTTCGATGGCGCATTGATCCTGCGCGTCGAAGACATCGATACGCCGCGTGTCATCCCGGGCAGCGAGGCACGCCAGGTCGCGGACCTCCGCTGGTTGGGGCTCGATTGGGATGAAGGGCCGGATGCCGGCGGCCCACACGCGCCGTATCGGCAATCGGAGCGCACCGCGTCCTACGAGGCGGCCATCGATACCTTGGCGGCGCACGACCTGGTGTACCTCTGCGACTGCTCGCGGCGCGAGATCAGCAGCGTTGCGAGCGCGCCGCACGTCGGTGAGGACGGGCCGCGATACCCGGGAACCTGCCGGCCGTATGGGATGCGTGTGCGTCCATGGAAGCGGCCCCCCGCG
>CAZTDK010000707.1:0-3798 GCA_964611965.1 uncultured Binatia bacterium (SeqCode)
GTCCGCGTCAATCAGCCGGTGACGCCGGCGGCACGGCGGACGTTCGAGGTATGCCTCGAACGCCGGCTCCAGCGCGAGCCGTCGCAATACATCGTCGGCCGCCAGGAATTCTGGTCGCTCGACTTCGCGGTGACGCCGGAGGTGTTGATCCCGCGGCCGGAGACGGAACTGCTGGTGGAGGTCGCGCTGGCGATTGGGTCCCCTTTGCACACGATCTGCGACCTCGGCACCGGCAGCGGGTGCCTCGCGGTTGCGTTGGCACGCGAGCTTCCAAGTGCCGAAATCTGGGCGATCGATCAGTCCACGGCCGCCTTGGCCGTGGCGCGGCAGAATGCGCTCCGCAACGGCGTCGAGTCCATTCGCTTCGTTGGGGGTGATCTGTTCGCTCCAATTGCCGATGTCTGTCTCGATCTGATTGTTTGCAATCCGCCCTACATCGCCAGCAGTGTGTTGCAGCAATTGGAACCGGAGTTGGCGTGGGAACCACGTGCGGCACTCGACGGCGGAGTCGATGGGCTCGATGTCGTGCGACGCGTCGTGGCCGGCGCGCCTACTTACCTGGCTGACGGCGGCTGGTTGCTCATGGAGATCGGTGCGGATCAAGGGGCCGCGGCGCTGGAGCTCGCCCACGCCGCGCGGTTGAACGATGTCGCCGTCCGCGATGACTACGCCGGGCGGCCGCGCGTGCTGCTGGCGCGACGGTAGACGTATCGGGGACCAAGTCGTGATCGGCGCGGAAAGGAAAATGGAAAACCGGGAACCGGGAACTGAGAATGGAGAACCGGAAAATGGAGCATCAGACCCATTGATCGGTTCTCCATTCCCGGTTCTCCATTCCCGGTTTTCCATTTTCTCGTTCCGCATGGTCTTGGCGCGGCTGAATTAAGCGTATGGACAAGATCCTCATTCGCGGTGGCCGCCGCCTCAAGGGCGAGGTGACACTGGAAGGCGCCAAGAACGCCGCGTTGCCGATCCTGCTGGCGGCATTGCTCACGCCGGAGCGCTGCACCTTTCGCAATGTGCCGTCGGTGGTCGACGTGCGTACCACCTTGCGTTTGTTGGCCGACCTTGGTGCGGTCGTCGAGGAGAGCGACGGCAGCATCAGCGTACAGGCCGAGCGGCTGGTCCGCCTCGAGGCGCAGTACGATCTGGTGAAAACCATGCGCGCGTCTTTTCTGGCGCTCGGGCCACTGGTGGCACGCTTCGGGCGCGCCCGCGTCTCCACGCCCGGTGGCTGCGCGATCGGCAGCCGTCCGGTCGACTTGCACCTCGAAGGACTGCAGAAGATGGGGGCGCACGTGCGCATCGTCCACGGTTACGTTGAAGCCGAGGCCGAGCAGCTGCGCGGCGCGAACATCTACCTGGATTTCCCATCGGTCGGCGCCACTGAGCACCTCATGATGGTGGCGGCACTGGCCAGTGGCGTCACCACGATCGAGCATGCGGCGCGCGAGCCCGAGGTCGTCGACCTGGCCCGCGCGCTCATTGCCATGGGGGCGAAGATCAGCGGTGCCGGCGAGGACGTGATCACCATCGAAGGCGTGCCGTCGCTGCACGGCGTCGATTTCACGGTGGTGTCGGACCGCATCGAGGCGGGAACCTTCATGATGGCGGCGGCGCTCACCGGCGGCGACATCGTCATTCGCGGCGCCCATGGCGAGCACCTGCATGCGGTGATTCTCAAGCTGCGCGAGGCCGGCGTCGATGTGCAAGAAGCCGCTGACGGCGTGCGTGTCGTGGCCGATGGGCGCTTGCGCAGCGTCGACGTGAAGACGATGCCGTATCCCGGGTTCCCCACGGACTTGCAGGCGCAGATGATGGCGGCGATGACGTTGGCGCATGGACGCGCGGTGATCTCGGAGACAATCTTCGAAAATCGCTTCATGCACGTGCTGGAGCTGAATCGTATGGGCGCCGACATCAAGGTGGAAGGCAATGCCGCCATCGTCCGCGGTGTCGCTACGCTCAGTGGCGCTCCGGTGATGGCGACGGACCTGCGCGCCAGCGTCTGCCTGGTGCTCGCGGGCCTGGCCGCGGACGGGGTGACCGAGGTGTCGCGGGTCTATCATCTCGATCGCGGCTACGCGCGGCTGGAGGAGAAGCTGTCGGCGTTGGGCGCCGATATTCGACGCGTCAGGGAGCCACGAGGGTAGCGGCACGAGGGTAGCGGGATGAGGGTAGCGGGATGATGAGAGTGCTCTCAACACAGCAGGCCGATTTTGCGCGCCAATTTGCCGCGATTCGCGAACGCGGCGCCGACGCCACCGCGGCGGTGGAGCTGCAGACGCGGCGCATCGTCGACGCGGTGCGCCGGCGCGGCGACCGCGCCGTTATCGAGTTGACGCGCCGCTTCGATGGCGTTGCCTTGACGCCAGCGACGTTACGCGTCGGCGCGCAAGAGATCGCGGCTGCCGAACGCAGCGTGTCGGCGCCAGCCCTGCGTGCTCTGCGCCTGGCGGCGCGGCGTATCGCCGCCTTTCACCGGCGGCAGCGGTCCAAGTCGTGGAGCTATCGCGATCCCGTCGGCTTGCGCCTGGGACAACAGGTGACCCCGCTGCGCCGTGTCGGGATCTATGTTCCCGGTGGGCATGCGTCGTATCCGTCCTCGGTGCTCATGAACGCCATTCCCGCGCGGGTAGCCGGGGTGCGCGAGGTGATCATGGTGTCGCCGGCGGGGCGCAACGGCTTTAATCCCGCGGTGCTTGCCGCGGCGTCGATCGCCGGGGTCGATGCGCTGTTTCGCGTCGGCGGCGCGCAAGCCGTGGCGGCCCTGGCCTATGGAACGGCGACGATTCCCGCCGTCGACAAGATCGTCGGTCCCGGCAATGCATATGTGCAGGCGGCGAAGAAGATCGTCTACGGTACGGTCGATATCGACAAGATCGCCGGACCCAGCGAGGTGTTGGTCATTGCGGACACGAGTGCCAACCCCGCATATGTCGCCGCCGACCTGCTGGCGCAGGCGGAGCACGGCAGTGGCGACGAGTGTGCGGTGTTGCTGACGCCATCGCGCCCCCTGGCCATGGCCGTCCAGCAGGAAATCGCGCGGCAGCTCGCGCTGCTGCCTCGGCGCAAGGACATCGCGCGGGTGCTGCGCCGCCGTGGCGCGCTGGTGGTGGTGCGCAATCTCGATGAGGCGGTGGTCGTGGCTGACCAGGTGGCGCCCGAACATTTGGAGATCATGGTGCGGAACCCGCAGCGTTGGGCGCCGCGCCTCCACAATGCCGGAGCGCTGTTTCTCGGCCCGTTCTCGCCGGCGCCGCTGGGCGATTATCTCGCCGGACCCAATCACGTGTTGCCCACCGGCGGGACGGCGCGCTTCTTCTCGCCGCTGGGGGTGTACGACTTCATGAAGCGCACCAGCGTCGTGACGGCAACCCGCGCCGGCTTGCGGCGTCTGGCTCCATCGATCGAATGCTTGGCGGCGTTGGAAGGGTACGAGGCGCACGCGGCGGCAGTGCGCATACGCTTCAAATGACAGTGGAGAGGTTGTTAGTTGTTGGCTGTTAGGTCGCTAGGTGAGGAGCATAGCAACTAACAACCTAGCAACCAACAACCTGTTTGCTCAGGAGACAGAGATGGCACGCACGAAATCACCTGACTCTGCGCGCATGGCGCGCGTTACACGAACGACCAAAGAGACGGACATCAGCGTGGAGCTGACCGTCGACGGCCATGGCCATGCCGCAGTCGACACCGGCATCCCCTTTCTCAACCACATGCTCGACATCTTCGCGCGGCATGGGTTCTTCGATCTAAAGGTGCGGGCGCGCGGCGATCTCGATGTGGACCAGCACC
>CAZTDK010000708.1:0-3790 GCA_964611965.1 uncultured Binatia bacterium (SeqCode)
CGGCATCGATCCAGTGACCGACAACCAGCGCTTCGTCGACTATGTCCCGCATCACAATCCGTTTCAGTATTTTGCTTCGACCGCGAACCCGCAGCATCTGCCGCCGGCCTCAGCGGACGTGGTCGGTCAAACCGATCAGGCCAATCATCTCTACGATCTGTCCTGGTTCCAAGCAGCCGCGCAGCTCGGCAATCTCCCCACGATTTCCTTCCTGAAGGCTTCCGCGTACCAGAACGGCCATCCCGCAAACTCGACGCCGCTCGACGAGCAGCAGTTCCTGGTCGAGACCCTCAACCAATTGCAAGCGCTGCCGCAGTGGTCACACACGGCGGTGATCATCGCCTGGGATGACTCGGACGGCTGGTACGATCATGTGCGCCCGCCGATCGTCAACCAATCCAACACCACGCTCGACTACCTTTGCGGCGACACCACGGACGGCCCGGGTGCGCGCTGCGGCTTCGGTCCGCGCCTGCCCTTCCTGGTGGTTTCCCCCTTCGCCAAGCAAAACTACGTCAGCAGTGTAGTGATCGATCAGACCTCGATCCTGCGGTTCATCGAAGACCGCTGGCTCGACGGCCAGCGCCTCAGCCCGACGTCGTTCGACCGCAACGCCGGCTCCCTCGACGATCTCTTCGACTTCACCGGGCCGCGCGCGCCGCAGCTGTTGCTGGATCCGACGACCGGGTTGGTGCGGACCTCGAGCTGACTCTCGGTGCACCGCGCCAGACGACTCGCGTCTCGACCTTTCTCGCCCCGCAGCTGCGCGTCCTTGCGCGCCAACCGCTGTTGCCCGTACGCTTAGAGTTCACGCAATATTTGCGGCTTGCTACATCTATTCAACCGTTGCATAGACAATCAATCATCGAGTCAGGAGTGGGGGCAGATGCTGCGACTACGGTGGCTGCGGATATTTATTGGACTGACGTGTACGTGGACGGTGCCTCAGCTGGCACTTGGACAGGTGACGACCGTGGAGGGGGCTTCGGTGATCGTGTTCCCAAGAGTCGTCGTCAACGACACCTGGGGCACTGTCATCCAGGTCAGCAACAATGCGAATCGGCCGGTTTATGCGCACTGCTACTACGTCAACGGCGCGCCCACGGATTTAACCGTGCCACTCGGCCCGACCAATCCGCCGCTGTGGACGCAAACCGACTTCCCGATCGTTCTGACGGAGCAGCAGCCGACGCACTGGGTTGTCTCCACCGGCCGGCTCGACAACCCGAACGATCTGCCCTGCCGCGTGGCTGGGCAGGCCAAACCCTGCGACCCCCAGTCGAGCGGCTCTGACCACGCCGACTGCTGTGACGCCGGCTACGATCCCGGGAACGTGCCGCCGGTCGTGGCTGGTTTCAGCGGCGAGCTGCGCTGCATCGAGGAGGACGCCTCCGGCGCGCCCTGGAGCGGGAATGCCTTATCTGGTTTCGCCACGCTCACGCACCTGCCAACCGGCGAGGTGGTGAAGTACCCGGCGATCGGTCTGCCGGGCTACGAGACGAACAATGCCGACGGCACACTGTGCCTTGGCGGCGACACCCGCGCCGGCTGCACGCACGGCGCCGAGTACGGCGGCTGTCCACAGACCTGGATCCTGTCGCATGCGTCGGACGCCGACGATCGCGCGGTGGACGGCGACGCTCGCAGCACCGAGATCACCGTCGTGCCGTGTGGCGCGAACTTCGAAACGCAGGTCCCGGCGCCCCAGACCGTGCAGTTTATGGTCACCAACGAGTTCGAGCAAAGCTTCAGCGCCGCCACGAGCATCACCTGCTGGGCAGACCTGCGGCTCTCCGACATCAATCCTATTTTCCGCCGCGAGAATCTGGGTGGCGACTGGGCGCAGACGCGCCTGCACAACGCGGCCGCTACCGCGGGGGGCTTCCTTCTGGTGCAGCAAAGCGAGCATGACACCGCCGAGCCGGCAACCTCGGCGTTCGCAGGCACGGTTCCGCCACATCTTCAGACCAATGGCGGCGGGACGCTCATCGTCGTGCCGCAGGAGGTGCTCCAATGACGCGGGCTGCGTCGCGCCGCGGCGCGCCGGCGATTTTCGTGTCACTGACCTTGCTGACCGCCACGGCGCGGCTGACGCTGGCGGTCGCCAACCCCGACGAGCCGGCGGCGGTCGTCGTGTATCCCTACGTGATTGTCGACACCGCGAACCGCACCGACACTCTCATTCAGCTGAGCAACACCGATGCCACCAATCCCATCGATCTGCGCTGCTTCTACGAGGACTTCACGCCCACGTGCGTGAATGGTCAGGCAGGGGAGCGCTGCGTCCCGGACGCGAGCGCGTGTTCCGGCATCTGCTTCCCGCACGATTTCCCACTTTGCGTCGGCGGACAGGCAGGGGAAACCTGTTTCCCGGGGAGCACCTGCTCCGGAGCCTGCATCCCACCGCCACCGCGCATTCCTTTCCGTCTACGGGCCACGGCGCTGCAGCCGTTGGCGTGGCACGCCAGCAACGGGCTGCAGCATCTCCCGCTGGACAATACTCTGACCAGCAGCGTCCCCGCGGTCGGCAGTGATCCGTTCGTCGGCACGTTGCGTTGCGTCGCCATCACCGATGATCCGAACCAACCGTCGGCGAGCAACGTGCTGGTTGGTCAGGCGACGGTCGAGCACAGTGTGGGTACGCCGCTCAGTGACCTGGCGTATAGCGACGCCGCCACCTACCGCGCCATCGGCATCAAGGCCCTCTCCCAAATTCCCGACGGCGACGAGTTTCTCCAACTCGGCGGCGTGGCCGCGGAATACGACGCCTGCCCCGGCGTCGCAAACCTCGAGCATTTTGTTGATGGTGCAATGGTGCCCTCCGGTTCCAGCGGCGCGCAGGTGTCGACGACCATGGTCGTCGCCAATTGCACAACGACGGCCGTGGGCGTGACCGATACCGTCGAGCAATTTCTGGTGTACAACGAATTCGGACAGCGCTTGACCGCCAGCCGTTCGGTGCACGGTCAGCTCGTCATTCCGCTTTCGATGATCGACACGCCGCACCCGCAGAATTCCATCTTTTACTACGGCGTTCTTGGAACCTTGACTGCGCAGACGAGGATCCTCGGCCAAGGTTCTGGTTTGCACGTGATCGCCATCGAGTCGCACCGCGACCTGAACGTGCCCGAGCACGTGCAGACCGAGGCGTTTGTTGCGCACGGTGCCGGCGCCCGCCCGCTCACAGACGTTATCGCCTTTCGCCTGCCGCGCTGTCCCGGTGACTGCAATGACGACGGCAGCGTCACCGTCGACGAGTTGGTGCTCGGCGTCAACATCGCGCTGGAGAGCGCGCCGGTCACGGCGTGTCCGGCCATGGACGGAGACGGGGATGCGACAGTGACTGTCAACGAGTTGGTCGCCGGCGTCCACACGACACTTGCGGGCTGCCCACCCGCTGTGACGCCGGTCATTCCGATCGCAACGCCCATCCCGACGCCCACGGTGCTGCCGCTGGAGAGCGCCGGTCCGGAGGTCACGCACTTCGGCCTGGCGACGGCGGATGATCGGCCGTTGTCGCCGGACGCCGTCGATGCGCAGGGCCGACCGGTCTTCCAAAGGCCGTTCGGTCAAGGGATGACACTGATCATCGAGGCGCGGGCCGGACTGAGCGGCAAGAGGCCCGGCGGTACGACGTATTCGGAGAGCGGCGAGCTGCCGGATTTGCAGGTCCTCGTGTCGCGCGCGCTCGGTGACGGAAATCCGGCGGTGTGCGAACACAATGGGCACAGCGGCGGCATCCCGGCGGTGCCGGCGCTTGACTTCGCCGACGACCCGGCCACGGTCGCCG
>CAZTDK010000709.1:0-3790 GCA_964611965.1 uncultured Binatia bacterium (SeqCode)
TTCAATTGGTACTGGCTGGTCGACGGCTTGAGCAATCAGCGTCCGAGGAACAGCGGCCCCGATGCGCCCTTACCAGCGCCCGCGCAGGGCTCCCCATCCGACGTCGCAGCCGGAGCCGTCGATGTCCCACTGACTGCGGCGGGTCTCGACCGACACCGGGCCAACCTTCGGCCTGTCCGGACGGCATCCCAAGCGGCAGCAGCGTCGACATCGCGCTGATCATCCGGGCCGTGAACAACGCCCTAAACGGGTGCGGTGGCGGATGATCCGTAGGACCAAGGGGACCGGTCCTTAGCGTGTAAAATTACACCAATCTGCCTGGTACCCTGCGCAAAGGAGGAGATCGCCATGTTTCAGTCACATCATGGTCGGCAGCAACGACCTCGACGCATCCCGGAAGTTCTACGACGCCGTCCTCGCCGCGCTCGGCTATGGCCCCGCCATGACCGATGAGAAAGGGCGCCTCTTCTACCTCTCCGCGACGGGCGCCTTCGCGGTGACGAAGCCGATCGACGGTGGCCGCGCCACCGTGGGAAACGGCAGCACAATCGGCTTCGCGTGCAAGGACTCTGCGACGGTTGACGCATGGCACAAGGCCGGCATTGCAAACGGCGGAGAGAGCATCGAGGATCCGCCGGGCATCCGTGAAGGCGGCCTCGGGAAGATGTACCTTGCCTATCTCCGCGATCCATCCGGCAACAAGCTCTGCGCGCTGCACCGCATGGTGTAAGAGAAATGGCCCGCGCGAGCGGTCCCGCACCAGCGCATCGGGTCAACGCATTGTTCACGGCCGTGATGATCAGCGATATCTCGACCGGTGCTCCGATTGGCATCCGCATAGGTCAGCTCCGGCCCGCGGTCGCCCCCTCGCCGAACCACTTACGCAGACGTTGCCGCGCGTCGCTCTGGATGTCGCCTTCCTCGACCATCCGGTCGCGCAACGCCTCGTGGTCGAGCACATACTCCAATTCCGCCCGCGCCGCCGCGTTGTCGCCCAAAGCGTGAGCCGTGTCCGCCAAGTAGAGGCGGCCTAACAAGACGTCGGGATGGCGCTGCTTCAGCTCTTCAAGGTGCTGCCGCGATTGGCCGAGATCGCGCATTGGCCAAGGCAGGGCGAAGTAGTACCGGCCCAGCGCGAGCATGGGACTGCCGTGGTCGAAGTCCCGGTCGATCGCATAGGCGCGCCGCATCTCCCGTTCGAAGGTCGCCGCGACACGTTTGATGGCGGCAGCAATCGGACCGATGGTGTCACCGTAGTCGCCGGTGGTGAGCGCAAAATAGCAATGTCCTTCGACGCGGTTGGGGTCGAGCGTGCTGGCGGTCTCGGCGTAGCGCCGCGCCGTGTCGTAACGTTCGCGGCGCTGGGCCGTGTCTGTACTCAGGTCGCCCTGTCGCCAACACAGCCGTGCCAGGCGCCACGCGATTTCGTAGCTCGATGGGTACGCCGCGAATGCGGCCGTGCCAGTGGCGATAGCGCGGTCGAGGCCGGCGGCATCGTTGCGTTCATTCCAGCCGCGGTCGAGCGCCTCGATTGCGGCGTCGGCGGTACGGTCCACCGTTGCGGCGGCGCTGACCGGCGCGCACACCGCGATCGTGCCGAGGATCCAAAGCCCCGCCAGCCCGCTCGCGGCGCGTGCGGTCTCGCGGTCGGTATGCATGGGCGCCACCCTACCCAACGGCAGCGGCCCGGAGCAATTGCTGTGCAAGACACACGCACGACCCTCAAACATCTCGGGTCTCGGCACCACCGCGCAGGTGCCGAAAGTTGACCTCTGAAAAACGGAGAGCAAGGGGGGTCTTCGGGTCAGCAACCCGACGGTCATCGTAGTCTTGTCGCGCACTTACACGCGTCGGGTGCCACTGGGGTGCCGTTTTGTCCGCACCCCTTTTCAGGTGTAAACTTTGGTACCCACGAGACGCAGTGGCGACCACATCTCCGCGGTGTAAGCGCCCGCGCAAGCCGCGCAAGGCCGCCAGGCCCGTTGAAAAACGCCGCGCCCATCGTGCCGCCTTCGATCGGCGATCTGATCTTGAGGCTGCAACCGCCCAAAGCCTTTCCGCCTCGTCCTACTTACAGATATTTCAGCCGCTTGGCGTCGCGGGTGAGCTGGTCGCGAAACTTGGGATGGGCGAGATCGATCAGCGCTCGGGCGCGTTCCGCCGTGCTCTTTCCTTTCAAACACGCGCCGCCGTGTTCGGAGACGACCCAATGCACCTCGGTTCGGGGCGTCGTCACCACGGCGCCAGGCTTGAGCATCGGCACGACGCGTGAAACCTCGCCGTCCTTGGCGGTGGAGTAGAACGCAATGATCGATTTTCCGCCCGGCGAATCGAACGCCCCGCGCGCAAAGTCGTGCTGGCCGCCGGTGCCGCTCCACTGCACCTCGCCGATCGATTCCGAACAGCACTGTCCGGTGAGATCGACTTCGATGGTCGAGTTGACCGAGACGAAATTCTCGTGACGGGCGATCGTTGCCGGAGCGTTGGTGTAGGATACGGGGTGCCCTTCGATGGCTGGGTTGTCATCCAGGAACTCGTACATGCGTTTCGACCCGGCGGCGAAGGCATAGACTGCTTTGCCGGTGTGAATGGCCTTACGCGAGCCGTCGACAATGCCGGCTTCCATCAAGTCGACCATGGCATCGACGAACATCTCCGTATGGATGCCGAGATGCTTGTGGTTCGTCAACGACCGCGCCACCGCGCCCGGTACCCCGCCGATTCCGAGCTGGATGGTGGCGCCGTCCGGGATCATTTCGGCGATGATGCGGCCCATCGCGGCGTCTTCGGGGCGCACCGGCGGCAACGGCAGCTCGGTCAGCGGCGAATTCGTCTCGACGATGGCATCGACCTCGGAGACGTGTACCCATGAGTCGCCATGGACGCGCGGCATCTGTTGATTCGCCTCGGCGAGGACGAGATCCGCAGAGTCGATCGCTGCGCGGCTGGTGTCGACGCCAACGCCGAGGCTCATGTAGCCGTGCTTGTCGACCCGCGATACGTGGATCAGCGCCACGTCGATCTTCAGGAACTCGCGGTAGATGCGTGGGACTTGATGGAAGTACGCCGGAGCGTACACGGCTTCGCCGGCCTCGATCAGCTTACGATCGGCGCCGCTGGCGAAGATCGAGCGCCACTGAATGACATTGCGTACGTCGGCAGAGAAAATGGTCCGGGCGGATGCGCCAAGCGGCAGCAGCGAGGTCATCGTTAGGCGTTGGATGCCGCCACTGCGAGCCCGCCGTGCTGTCGCTTCCAACAGCGCCGGGGGCTCTCCGACCGCATTGCCCTGGACGACGAAAGCGCCGTCGGGGATCATGGCGACAGCCTCGTCGGCAGTGAGCACTTTCGCACGATACGTTTCGATTCCCAATGCCATTCTCCGTCTCCCGTCGATCGGCCCGCGAGGGAAGCCACGTACCCCAACGGTCCTCTTGGCGATACAAGACGTCAGCGACGATGTCCACGCTCCGGCCAGCTCCATCGATCCATCCGTCGAACTGCCCGACGCTGGCAAAGCGCGCGATGGTACCGATCTCCACACTGTACACCCGAATCGCCGTCGGGTTGGCCAACCGAACCCGATAGCCGGCCGCCATCAAGCCGTCGACCAGCCAGTACCAATTGAACGTGGACTCCACCACCACGCCCTCGAGCACCTCGCGATACGGCGCCAGCACCGCCGCAATGGCGTGGAGCTCGTTGGGCAGCCGCCGCCGATACAGCAGCTGGCCCGTGCTGTCGATCACTGCCACCACGCTGTTGGTGGAATGCAGATCGATCCCACTGT
>CAZTDK010000710.1:0-3785 GCA_964611965.1 uncultured Binatia bacterium (SeqCode)
GCTCTCCTGCGCGAAGCTCCAGAGGTCTTCCTTGTTGTAGAACACTTCGGGATCGGTCATGTGGAACGTGCCGTAGGCGTTGGCCTGCAAGAGGAAGAGATCCTCCGGGTACCGCAAGTGCTGTCGCAGCCCGGCCGGCAGCGCGGTGAGCGGTTGAAACAGCGACGGGAAGATGCGCTGGTAGGTCTGAATGAGCGGATCATTCGGATCGCTGACATAGAACGTGATCGTCCCGTCGTACGCATCGACCGCGACCTTCGCGGCGTTGCGGATATAGCTGACACCGCCGCGCCGGTTTGGCTGCGCGTAAGGTACGGCGCTGCTGGTGGTGTAGGCATCTTGCAGCCAGATGAGCCGCCCGTCGCTGACGACCAGGTACGGGTCGTGATCGAGCCGCAAGAAGGGTGCGACACGCGCGATGCGCTCCTGAATCGGCCGGCGCATCAACAGGCGACTTGAGGCGGTGACGTTGCTGCTGATCAGCAGATTGATGTCGCCGAAGGACCAGGCAAACAACGCCCGGCGCCAAAACCCGCCGAGCCCGACACCGTCACGGCCGTGGTAGGTGGTGTACACATTGTCCTGTCCCTTGGCGTAGTCGAACTCCTTGGTCTCGCCGCCGACGACGACATAGTCGGTGGTTTTTTCGCCGAAATACACTTCGGGACGATCAATCTGCACGCCAACCGCCGAGGTAGGCGGAATGTCCTTCACGTAGAAGATCGGCAGGCCCTCGCTATCAAAGCGATTGACCGGGTTCATGGCTAGGCCGATTCCGTGGGTGAACTTGAAGTGCTGATTGATCCAGGTCTGCGCGTCGGTCGGCAGGCGTCCCTGATCCAGCTCACGCGCCGCCAGCATCACCTGTTGATAGCTGCCATTGAGCGTGTAGCGGTCAACATCGACATCGGTGAAATCGTAGTAGAGGCGAATCTCCTGCAACTGGCGGTAGGTGTCCAGCAGCGGCCGCGGGTCCCACCAGCGAATGTTCTGAATCGTCGTGGCGTTGGCCGCCAGCACCTCCGCCGTCAGCTTGCCTTCGGCCGGGAACGGCTTTCGGTCGAAGCGGTCGAGCGCGAAGCCGTAACGTGTCTGCGCAATGGTGTGCGCGATATACGGCGTCTCCAGCCGGAGCTCATCCGGCTTGACTCGATAGCTCTGAAACAGGCTCGGGATGATTCCATCGAGCAGGACGCTGCCGAAGAGCAGTGCCACCGCGGCTGTTGGCAGGCGTGCGCCGACGAAGCGCACGTTCAACAGACAGAGAATGGCCGCCACCAGCGACACCCCGACGAGCAACAGCAGCAGCGGCAAACGCAGATGCACATCGGTGTACGCCGCGCCGAAGACGACGCCATTGTCGTTGAACAACAGATCGTAGCGTTGCAGCAGGTAATCCGCGGCTTTGACGAGGAAGAACAACGCGAGCACAACGGACCCGTGTCGCACCACCGCCGGTGCCAGCCGCGGAAAGCCTTCGTCAACGTCGATCGCGCCGCGCGCCCAATACACGCCGCCGGCGATGGCCGCGCCAAGGAACAGCATCAGCAACGACCAGTCGCGGAGCACACCGTAGACCGGGAGGGTGAAGACGTAGAAGGCGAGATCGTGGCCAAAGAGCGGGTCGGGGCGCGCGAATGGCACGGCGTTACGCCACTTGAGGAAGAGCTCCCAGTTGCCCGCCTGCGTATACCCGACGAGCATGGCCAGCACCGCCGCCCCCACCGACACCATAGTGCGCCACGGCCACCGGATCGATGCGACATCGAAGACCTCCGGTGGCACCTCGAACCCGCCATTGGTGCGGATCAGGCGCAGCCGCCGCAGCCGCGGCACCGCGGCGCGTGTGGCGATCAAGCCATTCGCCGCCAGCAGGACGAACGACACGCCGGTGGCCAGGACGAACACGGCCAGCTTGGCATGCCACACCGTCGCGAAGACCGCACCGAAGCCGAGGGAGTCGAACCACAGCCAGTCGACGAGGAAGGCAACCAACGTCGAGAAGCAGATCAGGAAGACGAGGAGCAGCGTTGCGAGGACGACAAGCAGGCCGCTGCGTTTCATGTCTCGGCTCTGGCAGCGGCGTGCGTTGGAAGGCGGGGAGCGCGAAGACGCCCCGATGCGCTCACCCGCCTACGCGCCGCCCCTGGCGTCGATCTGTTGCACATGCTCGCGCACGACCTCGCGGGGACATAAGTAGATGAACAAGCGACAAGCGGTGATGAGGACGATGAGATCGTCAACTTCGCCAATGAAGGGGAGGACGTCGGGAATGAGATCGATCGGCGAAACGACGTAGACCGCGCTGAGCACAAGCAAGATCTTCGGCCAGATCGAGACGCGGTGATCGCGAAACAGTCGCCAGTACAGGCGGACAAAGTCCGGCAAGTGACGCAGGAAGCGCACGCCACGCCACCCGAGTTGCAACGGCGGCATGGTCGAGCCGACGCGTTGGGCCATGCTCTGCTTATAGCGGGCATCCGGACGAACGTCACTACCTGGGCGCTCGCGAAATCGCAGCGCGCGTATTGGCCGCGGGCACACACGGCGCCAGGAGGCTCGACCTCCCCAAATAGCGCCCGGGCAGTGCAAGTCCTGCCACGCTTTCAGTAGCCTCGCCGAATGCTTCCAAGAACCCGAAGAATTCACTCTCGCTCGTCGGCAATTCCTTCCGGAGCGGCGCTCCTCCTCATCGAGAAGCCACACCGCGGCACGCGCCAGCCTGCATGGCACCGCGGTTGCTTTCGCTTCACTCGCATACGAGGAGGTAAGCCATGTTGCACTATGCTGTTGTCTTCTTTGTGATCGCACTGATCGCGGCCCTGTTGGGTTTCGGTGGCGTCGCCGGGATGTCTGCACAGATCGGCTGGATCTTCGCGGTGCTCTCCATCGTTTTCCTCGTGGTGGCACTGCTGAGCGGACGCGGGTCAACTCAAATCCCGTAGGGCACCTGCGGCCGGTGTCTTTCTACGGTCCACTCCCGCCGGTCGCCAAGGGTTGTCAAGTCCCGACGGGTTGCTGGCGTGTGACAAGGGTTACGCGACCTTACGCTGCGGCGACTGGCACGCGGCGTCGCAATGGAGGAAGAGCAATCCGACCGCGGCGGCGCAGAGGACATGCCAGACCGCGTGCCCCTGCCAGGAGGAGAGCGGCGCGCACACGATGTGGAATTTGTCGAGCATCCAAATCGCCAGTGCCACCGCAAACGTTCCGAGTGCGCACCGGAACCACCGATAGTTGATCCGCGTAACCCTGTCGGCGCGCCACTGCGTCACTAAGAAGAGCGCCACGAGGGCAATGAACGCCGGCATGCGTCCGACCGACAGGTAGGCGAGGAAGACGCCGCTCGCCACGCCAATGACGGCGAGCGCTGCGATGGCGCGCGCCAACCCGAATCCGCGCCAGAGGTTGAAGGCGATCAAATACCCGGGGACCAAATATAGAACCAGCACATCGTACCATTCCGCGCGGAAAGTCAGGGCGGCGTGGAAATAGGCGCTGGTGACGGCAAGGAACAGTTCGAGGAGAGCGAAGGCGACGGCGTTGGCGGCACGCGGGTCCAGCGGGCGGCGCCGGTGGGTTTCCAGAATCACGCAGCCCGCCAGCGCGTATGCCAAGCAGGACCAGGTATTGGACGGCTGGCGAATCGGTGCGTCCCGAATGGCCTCACAAAAACACGCGTCGGGCATACAAACAGCGGGACGCTCGCCATCCCAGCGGAGGGCCGAGGCTTGAAGCCAAAAGAGGCCGGCCGCAAAGACGGTCGTTCCCGCGGCGGACACCCA
>CAZTDK010000711.1:0-3764 GCA_964611965.1 uncultured Binatia bacterium (SeqCode)
CTTCTGCGCATAGTTGTGCTGGTTATTGAAATCGAAGACGCCGAGGGTGAACAGCTCCTGGAGCTCGCGGGCGTAGTTTTCGTTCGGCTTGCCGTTCTTGTTGAGGGTGCCGTCGAGCCACCAGAGCATCGCCGCATCGACCGTCGCTTGCTTTACCAGCTCGCGGAAGTCGCCGACCGCAAACTCGCGGAACAACGCGTTCTGCGTCGACATGTACAGCGGCTCGACGACTTTCGAGCGCGCCGTGGCGAAATGGGTGTGCAGGAACAAGACCATCTTTTCGCGCAATGGGTGGATCGTAGTGATCATCCGGTTGACCCACCACAGCTGCAGCTTGGCGAACTTATCATCGCCGCTGACCAGTGTGCCGGGGCCGCGTATCTTTGAGGTGGCCATCGTCAGCAGCTTGGCGACGGCCTTGTCCGGCGTGAGGTTGGCGAAGAAACGCACCTGCGTGGCCTCGCCCGTGAACTTGTTGTACCTGCCGTTGTGGCCGAACCCGGCGCGCAGCAACAGATGCGCCGCCTTTTCGTAGCTCCAATCGGCTGGATTGATATCTGCCATGACGATTCCCTTCTCGTGGTGGTCGAGTTCCTACGCCGGCAGAGCCGGAACCAACATGGAGAGGAATGGAAAACCGGAAACAGGAAACCGGAACTTGGAAACCGGCCAATGGGTCGGTTTTTCGTTTCCGGTTTCCTGTTTCCGGTTTTCCATTTTCCTTCCTTCCTTGCGGCGGACAGGTTGCATCACTTGCACGCGCCCCCGACCGTGGACACCAGCCCCGTGTCCGGCGCGTCGTGCAGGATCCAATCCGTAATCAGCTGAATCTCACCGCTGCTCAACTTGGGACGTGCGCGGTTGGCAAACGGGTCGTTGTACGGCATGCGCAATCCGTACGCGCCGACGTCGCCTAGCTGATCGTTCAGCTGCGTGCCGCCGTTGATCTTGTGTATCAGCAAGCTGTGGCTGGGGTCGCCCGCAACGACCCGTTTCAGCCCGTCGTTGAGCGCCGCTTCGTTCGTGGGGTCCGCATCCACGAGATCGGTATAGGCATGGCGGGTATCGCCGTTGCACGAGGTCTTCAGGCAGAGATTGTGTGGTGGGATCGCCGAGCCGTGGCAGCCGGCGAGGGTCGAGCACTTGCGGTCGAAGATCTCATCTTGAATTTGCTGGAACGTGCTGGTCACCCCGGCGCACGGACTGATCTTGAGCTTCGTCGTTGGGTCGACCGGCGGTGTGCACATGAATTTGAAGGTGTCGCTGTCCTTCTTGCCGCCGGGGGGACAGTGCCCCTTGGTATCCAAAGCGACGGTGCACATCGTGGGTTGCAGGCTGACGGTGGTGGTCTTGAACACCGGCCCTCTGGCGCCGAACCCGATGGACAGCGGAACCACGACAGAGAAGAAACCGGACATCAGGTCCACGTCGCCGGCGCCGGCATCGAGCGGCAGTTGATCGTCGACGAACTGCTGCAATGGCTCAAAGGCCGGGATGTGTTTCGGGTGATCGTCGTTCCCGGGCCCGGAGTACGGAATCAGGAAACTGCCAAGCGGGAAATCCTGTGGTGCGCAGCCCGCGAAGTTCGTGCTGTTGAGCGTCAGTTGCGCCGCGTAGCCACAGTATCCGAGCCGCGCGTCCGCATCGCCGCAGACGACGTCTTGATCGGCGCACTTCAAGTACTTCGGCCGCAGGGTGGGAGTGTTCGCCGCCGGCTGCGAATCATAGGTGACGAAGCAGTCGGTCGATGCCGGTCCGCCGCCGCCGATAACCTGCGCCGCCGTCCGCGACACCGTTGGGAGAAGGAGCACCGTGACCAGCAGTGCGGCAAACCGCAAACCGAAAACTACGCTGACAGCTGATGGCTGCCTGAACGAGTGCCGCCTCGTCATGGTGGTGAGATGATCCGCCCCTCTGTCCCGTTGTCAATAATAAATCGACGCAAGAATCGCGCCGTCGAACGGCGCAGACGGTCGAGCGCCGATCGCTCACAGGCGCCGCAGCAAATCGGCCAAAACTCGCCGCGCGTCAAAATGCGCTTCAGCGATCCCGCGCGCTGCCTGCGCGTGTGCGCTGTAATCCGCTGCGATGCTTGCGAATGCCGCGACCGCATCGTCCATGCCGCGCACCGCAAACAGTCCCCGGCCTGCGGGCAGCACCGATTCGAAGCCGGTGTCCTGCGTGATCACCGGACGACCCGCCGCCAGGTAGCAGGCGCCGCGATCGCTGAACCACCCGGTCCGCAGTCGGACGTTGAGATCCTTGGCGACGGTGAACTCGCCTTTGGAACGGCGGATGAAGTCACGATAGGCCAGCGCATCGCGCGAGACAGCAATCGGATCGACCGCATGCCAGCCGTGATCCTGCAGCAGCGTCGCATCGGCGGGCACCTTGTCGACGTCCATTGCGGGGGTGAACGCTTCGCCGGTGCGTGCCGGCAGATCGAGAAACTTCATCCATTCGACGCGCTTGCGCCAGCTGAAGACTTCGCCCCGGAAATGCAGGTCGCGCCGCTGTTCGTCCCACCGGCCGATGGTCGTGTACGCCGCCGTCGGTTCTGCCGGCAGCGGCGTCCACAACTCGAGCGCCAGCGGTTGCCGCGTCGGCAACCACTCGATGTGTTCCAAGGGGATCCCGCAGGCGGGCGTGCCGATGTTCTCGCCAATGGTGAAATGGCGGTCGTGGGTTGCGAGGAACGCGGACAACGCTGTGTCGCCCTGGGCGACGCGGATCTGCGTGAAGCCCGGATCGATGTCGATGAAGACCGCCAGCTGTCCGGCCTGGCGCCGCGGCAGTCGTGTCACCGGCGCCAGCGTCAGGACCACGCGCGCTTCGTTGAGCACCGCCGCCGTGCGGTCGGCGTCGAGCCCGTGATGCCGGTTGCGCGTGGCATCCCAGAACATCCAATGGTCGGCGAAGCCGAAGCGCGCAAAGAAGTCGGCGGCAAATGCCACGCCGGCATCGGGACTGACGTGCATGTTGCCGGTGGCCGGGTCGAAACAATCGGCGTAATAGGCGGTGTCCTCATAGAAATACGGATCGAGGCCGAGCGCGCGCAGACCGGTGAGGTAGTGCAGGACTTGCCAGGCGTAGCCGCCGAGGGGGCAGCGAACCAGATAGCCAGCCAGAACGATCTTGTCGGCACTCACAAGCCAACCATTTCGAGCAAGCGCGGCAGGACGCGGTCCGAGTCGAGGTGCGCGCGCGCGAAGGCGGCTGCCGCGGCGGCGTGGCGCGCGTAGTCGCCCTCCACGGCGTTCACTGCGGCGGCGGCGCTGTCGAGGTCGGTGAACGTCAGCAATCCTGCGCCGGTGGGAACATGCGTGCCGATGCCGGTGTCCTGGATGATCACCGGCCGTCCCGCCGCGAGGTAGCAGGCGCTGCGATCGCTGAACCAGCCGGTGCGGCCGACGGCGTAGCCGTTCTTGACCACCGTGAGCTCACCCCGCGAGCCGCGGATGTAGTCGCGATACGTATCGGGCGTCGCGGCATGGATACGGGGCGAGCTCAGCCGCCAGCCGTGCGCGTCGAGGCGGGCGCGATCGGGTTCGTCCGGATGAATGGCCAGACACAATTCCAGCGGCGCACCGACGCGGCGGGGGAGGTCGATCAGTCGGACGAACTCCTCTGCCTTTTGTCCGTACCACACGCCGCCCCATTCGACGGGGCTATAGCCGCGCCAGTCCGCGATGGTGGTGTAGGCCGGACCCGGCGGTGCTGTTGTCGTCCATTCGTCGAGCACCACGGGTGGCAGCGTCGTCTTC
>CAZTDK010000712.1:0-3756 GCA_964611965.1 uncultured Binatia bacterium (SeqCode)
TCCCCGAAGGAGGGGAGCCGACCATAGAAAGGACGCCGACCGCAGGTCCGACCGCAGGTCCTTGCCGCACCGGTGGGCGAGTGTTACCGCACTTGGTGTGCACCGGAACGCAACAGGGAGTGTGAATTGGACGGTGTTGGCCGCGCTGGCCGCCAGTATCACCGCGCTCATCGCGTTGGCCACGTCCGTCATGATCTTCCGCCAGGTGCGCCGCGACACCCAACGGATCTTCTTTAATACCGCGCTGGAGTCGATTTGGCATTTTGATACCCAATGGAACGCGGACAGCATGGCCGAAGTGCGTAGCGCCGCCGCCGCGTCGCTGCTGGATGGACAGCCGGGGCGTGACGTGGAAGTCGTACTCGACTTCTTCGATCAGCTTGCGCTGCTGGTCAACCGCAAGGCGCTCGACGAGGAGATGGTCTGGTACCAGTTTTATTGGCCGATGGCGAACTACTGGGGCGCAAGTCAGAACTACGTGCACGACATGGCTCGCGATGATCCTCTGCGCTGGGAACAGTTGGGCCGCGTGATGCCGCGGCTGATGGCCATCGAAGCGCGCCGCCGCAAGCGCACGGCACAAGAAGCGGCGCCCACCTCGGCGCAGATCAAGGACTTCCTGACCACCGAGTCGGAAGGCGGCCAGTGCGAAGAAGACGAAGACGCCGACGCCCACAAAATGCCCCTCTAGCCCTGCGGGCGGCGTCTCTTCTATGGACCGCTCCCGTTGGTCGCTATGCGGTGCCGTCGCGAGATCCCGCCTCGTTGCGCTGCACGGGACCATCGTCGGAATAGACTTCAACCCTGAAAGGGCTGCGCATTGGCCTCACGCCTGGAGCCGATGAGCCTGCTCGGCGCGCGGCGCGTGCTCCGCGTGGACCTGCCAGCGCGACAACACATGCAGCACCGGCGTCGTTAGCAGCGTGGTGATCAATGCCATCAATACCATCATCGCGAAGAGCGTCGGCGAGATCACCTGCAGGTCGAGGCCGATGTTGAGGACCACAAGCTCCATCAGACCGCGCGTGTTCATCAGCACACCGAGGCTGGCCGCGTCCTCCCACGTCAGCCCCATCAGGCGCGCCGCCAGCGTGCTGCCACCGAACTTCCCCACACAGGCAACCGCGATGATGGTTGCACAGATCAGCCATTGCGTCGGTCCGCTGACCAGGGCGATCTGCGTGCGCATACCCGTGAAGGCGAAGAATGCCGGCAGCAGCAGCACGACCACCAGATCTTCGAGCTTGTGGCACAGGTCTTTCGCCAACGGCGAGTCGTGCGGAATCACCGCTCCCAGAAAGAACGCCCCGAATATGGCGTGAATGCCAATGAGCTCGGTCAACAAGGCGGAGCTGAGCAAGCCGACGATCGCTACGGCGATCAGCGCTTGCGTGACCGGCGACCGCTGACCCAGGAAACGCCGTAGCAACGGCTGCGCGACGGCGAACATGACGACAATGTAAGCCAAGGTCATCAGCATGATGGGCAGCGCGCCGCTCATGTGGGCGCGCGTCACGCTGACTACGAAGGCGAGTAGACACCAGGCGGAGACGTCGTCGACGGCGGCGCACGTCAACGCGATGATCCCGAGTGGCGTGCGCTGAATGCCGCGATCCGTGAGGATGCGCGCCAGCACCGGAAACGCGGTGACCGACATCGACACGCCCATGAACAGCGCAAACGGCGTGAACGGAACGTCGCCGGTTGCCAGCATGGGATACAGCCACAGTGCCAACGCCGAGCCCAGCACGAACGGCGCGACGATGCTGGCGTGCGAGATGGTGATGGTCACGTGCGTCCGCTGCTTCAAAATTCCGGTATCGAGCTCGAGACCGACGAGAAACATGAACAGGATCACCCCGACTTGCGCCAGCACATTCAAGAACGGCGCAATCGTCGCCGGCAACAGATACCCGGCTACATTGGGCGCAAGCCACCCGAGCAGTGACGGCCCCAGCAAGATACCGGCAATGACCTCGCCGATCACCGGCGGTTGCTGCAAGCGGCGGAAGAATGCGCCGAGCAGCCGCGCCGTCAGGATCACGACGACCAACGCCAGGAGCACGTGAAAGAGCATCTGCGGATCCCCGGTAACCACTGCGGGGCCACCGTGCCGAACTCCCTCCGGATGGGCCAATGCGGTGAGACCGGTGCCGAGCGAGTTGATGAACAGGAACGCCACGATGGTCCCCACGATCATCGTCACATAGGCCACCAGCATCGTGCGGCGACCGACGTTCGGCGTAGCCGGCGTTTGATCCATGGGATGACGATGCCACAGCCCGGTGTGCGGCGTCCATCGTTGCTGGCCGCGAGACATGGAACTATTCGTCGGGCGCGACCTTTCCCGGCCCCTCCTTCCAAGGGACTGTCGATTTTCTCGAATGTAGGGGCGATTCGGGAATCGCCCCACACGGCGCTGCCGATTCGACGCGCCCTTTCGGGCAGTTCCCGAACTGCCCCTACACGCGAGATGTTTCCGAACCCGAGAAAATCGACAGTCCTTGGAAAGGAGCAGTCAGGGGGAGGTCGCGCCGTTGCGGCGGGCGGCGCTCGTGGTAGACGTTCGTGCCGAGGAGACCCCATGGACTTCACCATTCCCGCCGACATCCAGCACACGCTCGACGAGCTCGACGCCTTCATCGCGCGCGAGATCATGCCGCTCGAACGCGAGCACATGCAGTACTTCGATCAACGGCGCGAGTGGGCGCGCACCGACTGGGAACACGACGGCACACCGCGACCGGAGTGGGAGGCGCTGCTTGCCGAGATGCGCCGGCGCGCCGACGCCGCTGGACACCTGCGCTATGCCTTACCGCCGGCACTCGGCGGGCAGGGGGCTTCGAACCTGGCCATGGCCATCGTACGCGAGCATCTCGCCGCCAAAGGCCTGGGCCTGCACAACGATCTGCAGAACGAGTCGTCGATCGTCGGCAACTTCCCCGTCGTGCACATGATGCTGGCCTTCGGGACGCCGGCGCAGCAGGCGGAGTTTCTGCCGGGACTGATCACCGGTACGCACCAGCTGGGCTTCGGCCTCACCGAACCCAATCACGGCAGCGACGCGACGTGGCTGGAAACCACCGCGGTGCGCGACGGCGGCGAGTGGGTGATCAACGGCACCAAACGCTTCAACTCCGGCTTGCACCGCGCCTCGCACGACATGATCTTCGCCCGCACAGCAGGCAAGCCCGGCGATGCCGAAGGGATCACCTGCTTCATCGTGCCGACGACGACGCCCGGGTTCCACGTCGACTTCATGTGGTGGACGTTCAACATGCCGAGCGATCATCCCGAGGTGACGTTGACCAACGTGCGGGTGCCGCCGCAAGCCATCTTCGGCACGGAGGGCAAGGGCCTGACGCTGGCGTCACACTTCGTCCATGAAAACCGCATCCGTCAAGCCGCGTCCGGCGTGGGCGCGGCGCAGTACTGCATCAACGAGAGCGTCGCCTATGCCAAGCAGCGCCTGGTCTTCGGCAAACCGCTGTGGCTCAATCAAGCGATTCAGTTTCCGCTCGCCGAGCTGCAGACCGAATGCGAAATGGTGCGCACCCTGGTCTACAAGACCGCCTGGCTGATGGACCAGCAGCATCACATGGACGTCAGCGACAAAGTCTCGATGTGCAACTACCGCGCGAACCGCCTGGTGTGCGACGCCGCCGACCGAGCCATCCAGGTACACGGCGGCATCGGCTATACGCGCCACAAGCCGTTCGAGCACATCTACCGCCACCACCGCCGCTACCGCATCAC
>CAZTDK010000713.1:0-3747 GCA_964611965.1 uncultured Binatia bacterium (SeqCode)
CTGTCGGACTTGGCAGCCCCTAGCGACCAGCCGGAGCGGGCCATAGAAAAGACGCCGACCGCAGGTCCCGGGGGAGGATAGCCATGACACGTGTATCGCTACATTTCGCAAGCCTGCTGGTGTTCGTCGCCGCACTCGTCACCATACCGGGACCCAGCGCCGCAATGACCGGCGACTGTGACAACGACGGCGCGGTGACCATCGATGAGCTGACGCTCATCGTGAATATCGCACTCGGTAGCGCGCCGGTGACCGCCTGCCCGCCTGGGGACATCAACAGCGACGGCAGCATCACGATCGACGAGGTGCTCGCCGCCGTTGGGCTTGCGTTGACCGGCCCGTTGCCCACGGCAACGGCTCCGCCGACCCCGGTGGCAACCGCCACGGCCGTCCCCGGTACGTCCAGCGAGCGCACGTGGGTCGACGCGTCACGCCCGACAAATCACAACGGCAACTACGCGGGGGCGCCGGACCGCACGCTGCGCACGTTGATCTGGCAGCCGGACACCGCCGGGGCGCTGCCGCTGTTCGTCATGGCGCACGGATTCGGCGGCCTGCCCGAGAAATTCGAGGCGATGGCGCGCAGCATTGCCGACGCCGGCTTCGTGGTTGCGGCGCCCGCCTTTCCCCTCACCAACGAGAACGCGCCGGGTAGCTACCTGCACGCGTTGCAAGACGTCGCCAGCCAGCCCGCCGATGTGAGCTTCGTGATCTCCAAGCTCCTCGAAGCGAACGATGCCCCCGGCGATCCGCTGGAAGGGCGCATCCTCACCGATCAGGTGGCGGTGCTCGGACATTCCCTGGGCGGCACGACGGTCCTCGCCCTGACGCGCAAGGACTGCTGCCGCGACACCCGCGTGCGCGCCAGCTTGTTATTCGCCCCCGGTCCCATCAATCTATTCAACAATCTATTCGGCACAGATCCGACCGACGCCGGACCGCCGACGTTGATCCTGCAGGGCACAAAAGACGGGACCATCTCTTACTCAGTCACGGAGCAGCTCTACACGCAGATCGATCCGCCGCGCCGCTTCGTCGGCATTACCGGCGCCGACCACAGCGACGCCATCGAGGCACGGAGCTTACCGCTGACCGCCCTGCAGAGCGTGTCGGAGCGTGCGATCGTCGCCTTTCTCAACGCCATGTTTCGTGGCGCCGACGCCGCGCTCGACAGCACGCTGGCAACGTTAGAGGCGGAAGGGAATGCCGTGCACAGCGATGGGACGCTGCCGTAATGCTTAGCCGGATTTCTCACCACGGAGGCACGGAGACACGGAAAAGGCCAAGAACCATCAGTGAGGGGAAAGCATCCTCTCGGCTCATCTTGCCTTCACTCGGTCTCAAGAAACCCTTCTTCTCCGTGTCTCCGTGGTGATTCTCTAAGCGGTCTGCTTGCTCAGCGAGAGCGGAATCATCTTCCCTTTCAAGGAAATAACCGCTCACGCTGAGGAGGTCGCGTCTTCTCAGCGACCGTCTCGACGCGTACCCGCTGGGCAGGTTTTCAATCGCTGAGTCAGCGCATTGGGGATTGCCAGAAGTCGCCTCGGCGTTGTATCGTCCGGGGCACAGTAGGCGGAAAGATTGCTTCAGCACGAAGCGCACGAAGCACACGAAGGGGAAGGCCAAGGCAGACGTTCATGACCCCATTTCCGATGAGGGTTGCAGAGCGATGCCAGAGTTATGCTTGGCTCCCGTTTTTCGTGGTCTTCGTGATCTTCGTGATGAACTCCTTTGCCAGATTAGTGTTGACAGTGTAGAAGGATGCATCGATGGGCAGTTGATTCGAGAAACGAGCGCCGCATCTCCAGCGAGGACATGCGGGTTGTCTCAGCCACAACAATGACCGGGGCGGCATTCAAAAGAGGGGGCACGATGTTCAAATCGATAATCAGGGCTGGCGTAGGCAGTCTCATGCTGCTCGCACTCAGTGCGATCTGGGGGCCACTGGTCAGCCGTGCCGACACGGTGTGCGTCGGTGACTGTGACGGGAGCGGTGATGTCACCGTCAACGAGATCATCATCCTGGTCAACATCGATCTCGGCAGCGCCACCGCGGCGGCCTGCCCGGACGGCATTCCCAGCGGCAGCGATGTGGACATTGCGCTGATCATCAGAGCGGTCAACAACGCCTTGAGCAACTGCCCGGCACCGCCAGACACGGCAACACCGACCAACAGCCCAACGAACACGCCGACGAATACGCCGACCAACACGGGAACCAACACCCCGACAGACACCGCCACGAACACCCCGACCAGCACCAACACCCCAACGCTTACGCTGACGCAAACGCCGACACCCTCCGACACACCTACGGCGACGCCAAACAACACAGCGACGCTAACGCCCACCGAGACGCTGCTCCCGACAGCAACCACTCCGCCAACCGAGACACCTACGAACACGCCTGCCGACACGCCGACTCAGACGCCGACACCGACCGAGGCATCGAGCCCGACAGCGACCGTGACGCCAACAGTGATCGCATCGAGTGTCCTGGCGGCCGGGATCTCTGCGGCGGACACGCAAATCCCGGTGGCGGATATTTGTGTCTTCCCGGAGAGCGGGACGGTCAAGATCGACGACGAGCTCATCGCCTACAGCGGCACGACGCCCGGCCTGGCGCTGTGCGCGGCACGCGCCGCGCTTCCGGCAATCCCCGGGACATTGGACAACGCCGTCCGCGGCGACGACGCCACCAGTCACCTGGCCGGCGCCGTCGTCGAGTTGGTGCCGACACCAGCAACCCCGACCCCATCGATGCCCCCGACGGAAACGCCGACGGAGACACCGGTAACGGCTGCGACGGATACGCCGACGACCGTCCCGACAGATACACCGACTACGGCTCCGACCAACACACCAACAACGGCCCCAACCAACACACCGACAACAGCCCCAACCAACACACCAACAATAGCCCCGACGGATACACCGACCCCGTCTCCAACGCTGACGCCGACGAGTGGAGCCGGAAACACACCAACGTTTGTCCCTCTGTCGTGCACGTTGGGGGAGGGAACAAGTGTAACAGTGTCAACCAAGCTTGCCGTCGTGAGCGTGCCGCTCACCGGCTCGCAGGTCTGGCGCTTCAGTGAGGCGCAACCTGACTCGACGCGCAAGATCCTCATCTTGCCGGGCGAAAGCCACTTCGAATGCGTCAGCCAGAATGTGCTCGGCCTCATCAACGTCAAGATTTGCGCGCGCGTTGATCCGACGACATATTGCCACGGCGGTCCGAATGATGGCCTCGCATGCCCGCCCGCGGACTGCGGTGCCGGCAACCTGTGCGACATTAATCCGGGGCAAGGTGTAGTCGACTGTGCACCAGGGGGCGGCAACCTCACCGCATACGACAGTTTGGTGCAGGTCGATCACAATACGAACCAGGCGTTGGTCGGCGGCAAGGCCAACCTTGGATTCCCAATCGACTCGAATTGCACGAACACGTTCAGCGATGCGAATGGCAAGGTATTGCACTCCTGTCTTGAGGGAACGGATTCCGCTTGCACCGGCACTGCACACACGCACACGGGGGTGTGTAACAGCCCAACAGAGCAAACGTTCTCCGGGAGCTCCGTGGCCGGTGGCTTCCGGTTGCACGAAGTCATCGATCTGACTTTCGAGACCGGCGCGGACTGCAGTACTCCCTGTCCGCCGGACACGACCCCGCTGCAAGATGGGGAGATTCAGATTGCAGGTGACATCACCAGCGGTCAAAGCAAGGGCGTCGTCTGGAACATAAGC
>CAZTDK010000714.1:0-3734 GCA_964611965.1 uncultured Binatia bacterium (SeqCode)
CGCCACTCGTCGTCGGACTTGATAACCTTCCGCTCTGCCATGACGTATCTGCTCCGTGATGATGCGGTTGCAGGCTACCCAGAGGCCTGGCGCAGCGCAAGCACGACGCCGTTCTTGCGCTTGCGACGGGAATCCCACGGCATCGGAGTCAAAGCCCTTATGGCCCGAAGTGTACGCCGCTGGCATCTTGCCTGCACTCGTCATGACTCAGTAGAGCCGGCGTTCCAACGATCCGCAGCGATCTACGGGGAGCAAACCGGAAGAGGGACGCCGGCCGCAAGCCGAAGAGGAGTCTGTTGTGGAAGATCGTCGCATTCTATTGTCGAGTCGAGAGATCCCAGAAGCATGGTACAACCTGGCTGCCGACCTGCCGCAGCCGCTCCCGCCGCATCGGCATCCGATCACTGGCCAACCCGTCACGGCGGCGGACATGGGTGCCATTTTTCCGCCCGCGCTCATCGAGCAGGAGGTGAGCACACAGCGCTGGATCGAGATCCCGGGTGCGGTCCGCGAGCAACTGGGACTCTGGCGGCCGACGCCGCTGGTGCGGGCGTTCAACCTGGAGCGCCACCTCGGTACACCGGCGCGCATCTACTACAAGGACGAGTCGGTGAGCCCCGCCGGGTCGCACAAGCCGAACACCGCCGTGCCGCAGGCGTACTACAACAAGCACGCCGGCATTCCGCGTTTGACGACCGAGACCGGCGCCGGCCAATGGGGATCGAGCCTGGCGTTTGCCTGCGGGCTGTTCGGCCTGCAGTGCAAGGTCTACATGGTCAAGGTCAGCTACCATCAGAAGCCGTACCGCCGCTCGCTGATGCAACTGTGGCGGGCGCACGTCGTGGCATCGCCGTCGCACGACACCCAGGTCGGGCGCGCGATTCTCGAGAACGATGCCGACTGCTCGGGATCGCTCGGCATTGCCATCAGTGAAGCGGTGGAAGAAGCCGCCGGCCGCAGCGATACCAACTACGCGCTCGGCAGCGTTCTCAACCACGTCTGCCTGCATCAAACGGTCGTCGGGTTGGAGACGCAAAAGCAACTGGCGCTGGCCGGCGAAACGCCGGACATCCTGATCGGCTGCGCCGGCGGTGGCTCCAATCTGTCGGGACTGATCTTCCCCTTCGTCAAGGACGCGCTCGCTGGAAAGGGGCCGCGGCTGATTGCCGCTGAGCCGGCCGCGTGCCCGTCACTCACCCGCGGGCGCTATGCGTACGACTATGGCGACACGGCGGCCATGGTGCCGATGTCGTTGATGTATACCTTGGGGCACACGTTCATGCCGCCCGGGATCCACGCCGGTGGCCTGCGCTATCACGGCATGAGCCCGATCGTCTCGCTCCTGCGCCATCTCAAGGTGCTCGAGGCGGTCAGCTACAAGCAGAACGAGGCCTTCGAAGCCGCCGTGACCTTTGCGCGCACCGAGGGTATCTGCCCAGCCCCCGAGACGGCGCACGCTGTACGTGCCGCGATCGATGAGGCCTTACGGTGTAAGCGAGCGCGCCGCAGTGCGTGTATCGTCTTCAACCTCTCCGGCCACGGGCACTTCGATCTGACGAGCTACGACCGGTATCTCGCCGGCGAGCTGCAGGACATCGAGCTGCCACAAGAGGAGATTGAGCAGGCGCTGGAGGAGTTGCCGGTAGCGCCGGTGTGAATGGCCGGTCAGTCCCGCTGCTGCGCCAGGCCGTTCTCAACGACCCGGGCGATCTCGTCGGCGGAAAAGCCCATCTTGGCGAGCGCGAACAGCTCGTCGGAGACGCCAGCCCCGAACAGGGCGAAGTCATCGCTGTTCACGGTGACCGTAACGCCGTGCGCGAACAGCTGCCGCGCCGGATGGGATTCGTAGGCGGCGCACACGCCGAGCGAGTAGTTGCTGGTGGGACAGAGGTTCAGCACGGTGCCGCGCTCGGCCAGCCACGCGACGAGCCCCGGATCCTCGGCGGCGCGCACGCCGTGCTGGATGGCGTCGAGTTCCAGCACCTCGACGGCCTCGCGCACGATCGCGGCGCCGCACAGCTCCCCGGCATGCGCCTTGAGCTTCAGGCCGCTGTCCTTCGCCAGGCGGTACAGCGGAGCGAACTCGCGCACGACGCCGACGTTCTCGTCGTCGTACAGGTCGATGCTGCGGCAGACGCCGGTGGCGATCCATTGCTTCAGCCGCGCCGCCGCTTCCTCCGGCGGCAACGCACGGCTGATGCCGATCTCCGGACGGACCACCAGCGCCGGCGCCACGCGGGCACACTCCTCGGCGAGCAAGGTTGCGAACTCGGCAACGCGCATGCCGAGGAACTCTGGGATGAGCAAGTCGAAGCTCATCTCGGCGTACACTACACCGTCGGCGCGCATGCGATCGAGCGCGGCGGCAATGATCGTGCGTACCGCGGCAGGGTCCGTCAGGGCAGGGAAGAGGTGCGTCACGATGTACTCGCTGAATGCGCCGAAGCTGCCGAACACCCGCGGGACGGGAGCGAGGGTGCGTCCCAGGACAGCGGCATAGGTATCGAGCGGCGCGGACAGCATGCCGTGGCAATGCAGATCCGTCTTGGGGACGCGCGCCATCATCGCGCCATCATTGGTCGCCAGGGCGCGCTGCAGCGTCATCTTCCAGTCGTCGTGCACCATGTGCTGGTCTACCGGATGCTGCCGAGCCGGCGCAAGCGCGGAGGATATCCGGCTGCCGGGCATCATGACAGGAGCGCCGGGGCCAGTTCGCGCCATTGTGGCATGGGCAGAGCTCCCGGATTCTCGTCGAGGACCTGAATGCAGACGTGGTCGGCCCCGGCATCGTGATGGGCGCGCACGCGGCGGACAATGGTGGCGACGTCGCCCCACGCCACGATAGCGTCAACCAGCCGGTTGCTGCCGCCGTCCGCGACATCGTCATCAGTAAAGCCGAGCCGCTTTAGATTGTTCACGTAGTTCGGCAACCCGAGGTAAGTGGACATGTGGGCGCGCGCGACTTGCCGCGCGGTATCCGCGTCGGTCTCGAGGACAACTGCTTGCTCAGGGCAGAGCCACGGTCCAGCTCCGAGAATCTCGCGTGCGACGGCGGTGTGCTCCGGCGGCACAAAGTACGGGTGCGAGCCACGCGTGCGCTCGCCAGCCAGCCGAAGCATCTTCGGCGCGAGGGCAGCGATCACGCGTGCCGGTGCCGTGATCGGGGCGCTCGCCAGGTACGGGGCGGAGTCCATGGCATCGAGATATCGCCGCATTGCGCTGAGGGGCTTGTCGTATGTGTGTCCCCGCATGCCGACCAGCGGGGCGTGACTGACGCCGATTCCAAGCAGGAAACGATCGGGATAGGCCTCGGTGAGAGTCTTCTGTCCGGCCGCCATCGCCATCGGATCGCGCGCCCAGATGTTGGCGATGCCAGTGGCGAGGACGATGCGCCGCGTTGCGGCCAACAAGATGCCGGCACTGGTAAGCGGCTCACGCCCGAGAGCTTCCGGAATCCAGATGGCTCCGTAGCCGAGCTCTTCGATCTGTGCGGCTGCCTCCTGCGCCTTGGTTGCCGGCTGCAAATCCAACGCAAACGTCCAGATGCCCACACGTCCCAGGTTCATGTTGCCCCTCCGAGTAATTCTCTTCCAAGCCCGCGAGCCCCCAAGCCCTTACTCCCCGATGATCTTGATGAGCACGCGTTTAGTGCGCCGGCCATCGAACTCGCCGTAGAAGATTTGCTCCCACGGTCCGAAATCGAGCGTGCCCTCGGTGATGGCGACGACGACCTC
>CAZTDK010000715.1:0-3733 GCA_964611965.1 uncultured Binatia bacterium (SeqCode)
AGCGCACTGGCACGCCGGTAGGACTTTCCTCCTACGTACGGGCATTGGTGCCTTTGTGCAGGCGGCTCATCTTTCGCGTTGACTGGTGCGAAAACACCGTGGTACCTGTGAAAGGCTTGACACCGATGATCCGCATGCCGCGCGGTCGGCACCCAATTCACCACGCAATCATACGACTCGTGACCTCGGCGATGCTCGTCGTGCTGGCGTGGGGCGCGACGGCGGCGCGGGCGACCATGACGGTGCGCCTTGATCTGCCACAGATCGTTGCAGCCGCTGATCGGGCCTTCGTTGGACGTGTCGTGTCGGTGCACTCCGACCGCGACCAGGCCGGCCTGCCGAGCACCTGGGTAACCTTCGCCGTCGATCAGGTGATCAAGGGTACAGTCGGGAGCGGACTCACCATCAAACAGTTCGGCACAACGACACCACTGAGCGATGGCAAGATCGTTCATTTCGCCGGTCTTCCAACCTACACCAGCGGCGAGGAAATGGTCATCTTCCTGAGCGGCGAGAGTACAGCCGGATTCTGCAGTCCAATCGGCTTGGCGCAAGGAAAGTTCCCGATCGTACGGCGCGCCGGCCACGCAATGATGGTAGGCACCGCCGAGAACCTCGGGGTTCTTCATTCCATGCGCCGCCTGCAACCAACGCGCACGCAACTGAGCGGCGAGATCCCTCTGAACACCTTCCTCGAGCAGGTTGCCGAAATCCTCACTCAGCAAGGTCACCCGTAGAATTCTGCATGGTCCGCCCGCCACGCGCGCTCGCGCTCTTCCTCACTGCGTTTCTATGCCTCTTCACCGTGCGGCGCGCCTCTGCCGCCGATCCGCTCATTGTCAACGGCGCCGGCCAGCCGCTGGTGTGGCCGACGCTGCCGATTCCCTACAACCCGGACCAGGGCACGCTGGGTGCGCTCGACAACGCCAGCGCACGGCAGTTCGTCAGCGATCGCTTCCAGCCGTGGTCCGCAGTGTCCACTGCCAACATCCGCTTCGCGGATGCCGGCCAGCTGCCCACGGACGTCACCACCACCAACGTGGTCTCGTATCTTGGCGTATGTGGCGATCACCTCAACCCGATCATCTTCGACACCGATGGAAGCATCATTCGTAACCTGCTGGGCGCCGGGAACGAGAACTTTGTCCTTGGCGAGGCCGGCCCGGACTGCGGCTCCTTTGTTCCTCCGGTCATCACGGAAGCCAGCGCCATCCTCAATGGTCGGTTCATCGACGGCATCAGCTCGTCAAACAACCCGGAAATCAGCCTGGAAGCGTTCGGCGCCGTGTTTACCCACGAGTTCGGCCACTACGCGGGCCTTGGCCACTCGCAGATCAATCTCGCCGAGGCGCTCGATGGCGATCCGGCAAACGACAACACCATCGCCACGATGTTCCCGATCCTGATCAACGGAGCCGAGCAAGCGACGCTGGAGCTCGACGATCGCGTCGCGATCTCGATGCTGTATCCGACCCCCAGCTTCTTCGCCGCGACAGGTTCGATCCGCGGGGCAATCTTGCGAGCCGACAGCTTGACGCCATTTCAAGGTGCCTACGTCATCGCCAGATCGGTTGGCGACCCGCGCTTGCAAGCCGTCGGCATCACCTCCGGGTTCTTGTTCAACCCAACGGGGAGCGGCGGTCCGCCATCACCGGCCTTGCAAGGGTATTACGAGCTCGACGGCCTCACGCCTGGAACCAGCTATACCGTGGAGATCGAGGCGATCGATGCCGCCTTTACGGGCGGGTCGGGTGTCGGACCAGTCGATCCACCCGCCGCGGTGCCGGTGCCGGAGTTCTGGAACGGGGCCAACGAAGCCGCCACCAATCCGCCGGATGATCCCGCCCAGGTAACTTCCATTACCGTGGCTGCCGGCACACCGGTGACGGACGTCGACATCATCATGAACTCGGTGAGCGGGACGTTGCCCGCAAATGATTTCTGTGCGGACGCAATTGCAATCGCCAGCTTCCCGTTTACCTCCACGGTCGACACAACCGGGGCAGGCGAGAGCGCTACCGATCCAGCGCCCACCTGTCTCGCCACCGGGAATTCGTTTTCCAACACCATCTGGTACACGCTGACAGCGCCGGGGGATGGTGTCTTGGCCTTCGACACCTGCGGCAGCAATTTCGACACGCTCCTGGCCGTGTTCACCGGCAGCTGCGACGCGCTCGTACCGGCGGGCTGCAACGACGATATTGGGCCAGGTGACGCGACCTGCGGCAGCTTGCAATCGCGGCTTGCTCTCGACGTCACCGCGGGAGAGTCGCTGGTGCTTGAAGTCGCGCAATCCGGCGCGCCGCGCGGGGGCGCGTTGATGCTCCACGCAACATTCGGCCCGCATAGCTGCATCACCGGTGATTGTTTACCCGGACGCGGCAGCCCAAAGAGTGAATGCATTGCCGAATGGAGGGTCGAGCCGCGGCCGGTCTTCACCGGGCGCCCACCGACCCAACTCGTGTGTCACGATGGCGACAGTTGTGACAGCGATGGCGATGGGACGAATCACAGCTGCACGTTTAATCTCGCCGTCTGCCTCAACAACACCGATCCCGGCCTGCGGACGTGCGTTCCGACCGACGTCGTTAAGGTCGATCTCACAGCACCGAGCCTCAATAGCTTGCGCAACAAGCCTGAAGACACCGCCAACGCCGACGCGTTCCTGACAGCAATCGCAGCTATCAGCGGCGGCACCTCCAACGGTACGTGCACGAACCGCAGAAACAGCGGGCCATGTGCGATCAATGCGGACTGCGACTCACCAGGGAAGCACGACGGCCGTTGTCATCGCTTCGTCGGATTTGCGCCGCCAGCGACGACGCGCAATCAGTGCAGCGCGCCGGCGAACGTGGTGGTCCCGTTGACACCCAAGACAACTGGCGGCTTCTCGGCGGCGATCAAGCACGTGCGCCTGCGGACTACGAACAGCACGCATATCACCGATGGCGACGCGCTGACGCTGCGCTGCCTGCCGGCGCTGGTGCCCTGAAGCGGATACACGCTCAGGAAAGCTGCGACTCGCTGGTCGCGAACGAACCCGATACGCGATCCGATTGCAAAGCCGCACGGGCGTCGCTAATCAGCGCGCGTGCACGCCTATTTCCTTTCCCTCAATGGACTGCGTTTGCAGTGTTACGAGTGGGGAGACAACGCCGCACCACCAGTGCTCCTGCTACATGGCGGGCTGGCCCACTCGCGGTGGTGGGATCTCTTCGCAGAAAGCCTGGCCGACGCCTATCGCGTTGTTGCCCTCGATCTGCGTGGCCATGGGAACAGCGACCATACTGACCCGCCGGCATACCGCATTGAAGACTACGCGGCCGACGTGGCGGCGTGCAGCGAATCGCTCAGCCTGGCGCAGGCCATTCTCATCGGCCATTCAATGGGCGGATTGGTGGCAGCGGCATATGCCGAACGTGCACCGGAGCGCCTTGCGGGCTTGGTCCTGGTCGACAGCCAAGTAAGAATCAGCACGGCCGGTGCACGCTACATGACACGCCTGCGGCACTTCCCCCAGCCCCTCTATCGCGATCAAGATGCCGCAATCCGCCGCTTCCGCTTGCTCCCGACGCAAACCAACGCTGCTCCTGAGCTCCTGGAGCATGTGGCTCGGCACGCCATGCGGCAGCTGCCGAATGGGCGCTGGACATTCTGTTTCGATCGCGCCGCTATGGCCTCCACCGAGCCCCATGATTGGCTGCCGACGCTGCAGCACCTCAGCGCTCCGATC
>CAZTDK010000716.1:0-3731 GCA_964611965.1 uncultured Binatia bacterium (SeqCode)
CGCCGCCGCCGTTTCCAACACCGACACCCCAGTGCAGCAACGTGCCCTGCGGCGGCAAGTGCGTGATGTCGCCGCCGTGCCCGGGCGGTGGTCCCTGCGCAGAGATTGTCAGTCTGCTCGGCCAATGCGCCCTCGACTCGACAGGGATTTGCCAATGCGTGCCGCCTTCGCCTGGACCGACACGAACGCCACAGCCGATTCCCACGCCCCAATGTGCGAGCGTGCCGTGTGGCGGCCAATGCATCATCTCGCCATGCCCCCCCGGTGCCCTGTGCCCGATTAGAATCGGACAGTGCGAGGTGAGCACGTCCGGCGCGTGCGAGTGTGTTCCCGTGATTCCCACACCGGCGGCGACCCCCACCCCCGAGTGCGCGGGTCCATGCGCGGGTCCGTGTACGCTTTCGTTCCCACCGTTCCCGTGTCCCCCCGGCGCAGTCTGCAACGGGCCAGCGGTGCCGGTTTTGGCAGGCCAGTGCGAAATGAGCGCCGCCGGTGAGTGTCACTGCGTCCCACTCTCTCCACCAACGCCGCCGTCGTTCCCCACCCCGACTCCGCAGTGCGCCGCGGTACCGTGCGGGGGAGAGTGCGTGATTGTCCCGCCATGCCCTCCGGGTGCAGCATGCCCCAACTTTGTGATCCAGGGAGAGTGCCGCGGCGATGCCTCGGGCACGTGTCAATGTATGCCCAGGGCGGCACCCACCCCAACACCGGCGCCGCCGTGCGTCACGGACGCTGACTGCAACGACGACGACGCGTGCACGGTCGATCACTGCGTCAGCGGGACGTGCGAGCACGCATGCATCTGTCTGACCGCGACGGATGCTCCGGCATGTTGCCCGGGGCCGGCGTCGCTGTGCGCCCGACCCTGCGGAACCGACGCGTCTGGGGTCTGCGGTGGAAGATGTCCGGCGGGCGCGAGCTGCGAGAGCCTGCCCAATGCTCAAGGACCCTGCGGCTGCGTCTCTGGGGTGGGCGGTCCGTGCGGCGGGAACATCCTCGACCCGTCGCCGGTGTGTGCAGCGGGGTTGGTTTGCCAACAGAGCAATCCCGACGTCACCGGCGTGTGCGTGGTGCCGAATTGTATTCCGCTCTTTGCGTCGGGTTGCTCGCAGACGTCCGATTGCTGCACGCCGTGTGGTACCGGAACGAGGCCGCCGTGCGGCGTGTGCATCAACGGATCGTGTGTCGGTGCGCCGTAACGAAAGGTGTCCAGACGTCGGTAGTCTACGGTGTCACGTTCACCGACAGGACGGAATGCACTTCCCAGCAGCCACGAACGTGACGCAGTCGCCGGGACCGGGGAATCATGTAGGCGTTGGGGGCGTGCGGGGCTGACGCGCCCACGGGAGGATGCCATGCAGGTGGTGAAACCAAGGGCATGAAATCCCTCTGCGGCGTGCTTGTGGCGATCATGCTCAGCAGCATCGTGACCGCCAACGGCTGGGCGCAATCCGGGACGCTGACAGGTTGTACCGGCGACTGCGACGGCGACGGCGCAGTGACGATTGATGAAGTCCTCAAGGGCGTGAACATCGCGCTCGGCCTGGCCCCACTGCATGAGTGCTCCGCATTCGACTGCAACAGCGACGGCCAGGTCACCGTCGACTGCCTCGTCAAGGCGATCAACGCGGCCCTGAACGGCTGTACCCCGGCGCAGATCCAGACATTTGAGCACATCGTCGTGATCGTTCAGGAAAACCGCACGCCGGACACTCTCTTCCAGGGCCTGTGCAACGCCCCGTTCGGTTCGCGTAGCTCCTGCAGCACCAGCCCCACGTCGTCGCAATACAACATCCAAACGGGCAACTGGCTCGATAAGCACTCCCCTGGCGGCACGCTTCAGCCGACGGCCGTGCCATTGGCAAACACGTACGATCTGAGTCACGCCCACTCCGCCTTCGTTGCCATGTGCGATCCGCAGACACTTCCACCCGCCCTCATGCCAGTCTGTACGATGGACGGCGCCGGTGGGATTGCATGCAGCCCTGCGGATCAATGTCCCCCCACACCGCAGTTCAAATTCGTGGATAATTCCACCGGGGTTCTGAACCCGTACCTCGCACTGGCGACCCAATACGGCTGGGCGAACTACATGTTTCAGACCAATCAGGGGCCGAGCTTTCCTGCCCATCAATTCCTCTTTGGGGGCACGTCGGCGCCCAGCGCGGCGGACGATGCGGCGGGGATCTTTGCGTCGGAGAATATGGTGGCTGGGGCCACGGTCGCGGGATGCATCGCTAAGATGACGACGACCGTTCGTCTGATCACGCCCGGCGGCGACCAGAGCCAACGCATCTACCCGTGCTTCGAGCATTCGACCATGCCGGACGTGCTTCCCGCTCTCTCCTGGAGATACTACGCCCCGAGCGCCGGCTCGATCTGGACGGCACCCAATGCGATTCAACATATCTGCCAATCGAGCGGACCGGGCGGACGTTGCGTGGGGCAGGATTGGGTAGAGAATGTGGATCTGACACCGGCGCATGTCTTGAGGGACATTGCTGGCTGTAACCTTCGTTCCCTAAGCTGGGTGATTCCCACCGGTCAGAATTCAGATCATGCGGGGGCGAACGATGGAGGAGGTCCCTCGTGGGTGGCGTCCATCGTAAACGCCATTGGCGACCGTACTGGGTGCGACAATAACGCCGGATACTGGAAGAACACCGCGATCCTTATCACGTGGGACGATTGGGGAGGCTGGTACGATCACGAGCCCCCGCCCATCCTGGCTGGTGATCAAGGGGACTATCAGTATGGCTTTCGGGTCCCGTTGATCGTCGTCTCGGCCTACACGCCGGAGGCGTACATCAACAACACGCCGCATGACTTCGGTAGCATTCTGAGGTTCATCCAACATAACTTCGGCGTGCGAGAAGGTGCGCTGAACTTCGCCGATGCGCGGGCGAAGAGCGATCTGACCGAGTTCTTTGACCTGACCCAGCTGCCGCGTGCGTTCCAAGACATTGCCGCACCAAAGGATCTCGCTTTCTTCCTGAATGACATACGACCGGCGACCGACCCGGACGACCAATGACCCATGGCGCCGCTCTCAATAGTGTCACGATGCTGCTGAGGGTCGGCCTTCTTGCTCTTTCTTTGATTCCCGGTGCGCTCACCCCGGACTGGACCATGTTTCACGACCCGCTCGAGAAAGCCTTCACCATCGACGTGCCGCAAGGCTGGACCGTCAAAGGCGGTCTGTTTCGCCTCGGCTATTCCGACTACCGGCCCATGGTGGATCTGCAATCGCCCGACGGGCAGATCAGCATCCGCTTGGGAGACGTCAGCATTCCCACCTACTCGGTGCCGAACCAATTCCACCCCGAAGAGGGCAGCGTGCTGGACCTAGGCGCGCAGATACAGATGACGGTGGCGCGATACCGCTCGGGTCGGGAGTTCGCGGCCCTGTATGCGCGCGCGCGATTCAGCGGCACCTGCCAAGCGCTTGTGCCGCAGGCGGTCGCCGCTGCGCCGCCGGTTCCCGATCAGCCGGAAGAGGCGGCCGTGAAGCAAAGCTCTGGTGGCCAAGTCGCCTACTCATGCGACGGCGGACGAACCGCTTACGCGTATGCCAAAACCGCACTGTACCCAGCCTTCTGGCAGGTTCACTCGTTGGCGAGCTTTGTAGCTCCATCGGATCAGGTTCCGTCGGCGCGCGCGATCGTCGAACACTGCGCGAAATCGTTCAAGCTCGCTGACGGATGGATTCAGTATCAGAAGAAGCTCGATCA
>CAZTDK010000717.1:0-3724 GCA_964611965.1 uncultured Binatia bacterium (SeqCode)
GCGACCCCATGGGCGCTAGTCCTGGCGTGAGACAGGGTAGGAGCGATGGGCAAGACCGAAGCACCCTATGAGGGCGTGGTCATTCTAGGCTTCCCGCGCAGCGGCACGACATTGCTGCGCCGGCTGCTCAACGCGCATCCGGCGCTGTGCTGCCCGCCCGAAACAAACGTTCTGAACGCCTGTGGCCGCTTTCTCACGGCCCACGAGATTACCCGCGGCATGAAACTCGGCCCGCTGGCCGGCCTCGCCTACTCCGGCATCGAGGAAACCGACCTCCTCGACCGCTTGCGCGCGCTCGCTTTCGGCCTGTTTCGCGACATTCGTGACCGCGCCGGCAAGGCCATCTGGGTGGAGAAGAGCCCGTTCGACATCTTCCACCTCGACACCGTCGAGCGCATCTGCGGCGAGCGTTGCCGCTACGTGTGCATCGTGCGCCATCCCCTCGACGTGGTGTGCTCGACCAAGGAGTTGTGCGACGAGATGGAGGTGTTCCCCTACGAGCTGCACGACTACGTGCGTCGCTACCCTGCTCAGCTGGACGCCTTCGCACATGCGTGGGCCGATGCGAACACCCGGCTGCTCGGCTTCGCGGCGGCGCACCACACGGGCTGTGTCCGTGTGCGTTACGAAGATCTGGTTGCCGACGCGCCCACGCAGCTCGGCCGCATCCTCGCGTTCCTCGGCCAGCCGACCGATACGGCGGCACTCGTCGGGCGAGCAATGCAGAGCAAGGACGTCGTCGGGCTTGGTGACTGGAAGACCTATCAGAAGCCGGCGATCACCGGCGGCAGCTTGGAACGCTGGCGACAGCTTTCCGAGCCAACCCTGGCGCGCCTCGCGCCGATCGTGAACGCCGTCGCGCAGCAATTCGGCTACGCGCCGATTCAGGTCGCCGCCGCGGCAGACGATGAAAAGGCGCGCCGCCAACACCAGCTTCGCATGATGGTCAGCAAGCTCAAGGGCGACCTCACCAAGCCGAGCAATTAGGACCTGCGGTCGGCGAATTTTCTATGGACCGCTCCCGTTGGTCGCTAGGGGCTGCCAAGTCCGACAGGCCGACGGCTGATAGCCGATCGGTTCTGACCATCAGCCATACGCCATCTGCCATCAGCGGGCGCTCGTGAGGAAATGAACCCTGATTTCGTTCAGTTGATGATGAAACGCGTGACACAAGCTGAACTCGTGAGCGAGATCAACCGCCTCCGTCATGCTACGCACGGCGAGCTGCGCAGCAACTACTTCTTTCCGCGACTGCGCGCGACCGAGCTGCCGGTGTGGAGCACGGCGGCGTCGTTGATCTTCCTGGACCGCGAGCATGACTTTCATCGCCTGTATTTTCTCTCGCGTGAGGTGTCGGATCTGACCCAGCTGCTGGCGACGGTCACCACGCGACCCCTGGTTGCCGACTACATCACCAGCCGGAACGACCACGAGCCGATCGATGCGGCCTTTGGCGCCGCCGGGTTCACCAAGATGGCCGTTTACTGGCGGATGACCAACAAGGACCATCCGCGGCGCAAGGCGCGCGGCCCCATTGCCTATGCCGAGGTGGCGGAAGCGGACGCCTTGTTCGACAGCCTCTGCCACGATTTCGACCCGCGGCTGGATCACCTCCCGGACCGGGAAGCGTTCCGCGCCCTCGTCGGTCAAAGGCATGCGATCGTGCACCGCAGCAACGGCGAGATCGACGCGTACCTGATCTTCCAGTTGCATGGCCGCAAGGCGCACCCCAATTATTGGTACAGCCGGCCGGGCAACCATCCGGGCGTGGCATTGAAGGTCTACGACGATTTCTTCGCCGACGTGGCCACCCGCGGCGTCCAAACCTCATACCTCTGGGTCGAAAGCCGGAAGACGGTGGAGATCAGCGTCTACGAGCGCTTCGGCTACGCACGCGACGGCCTGGTGACCCACACCTACGTGAACGCCTGACGCACCCGCAGCACCGCGAGTCAAGACCGTCTTGACTTCGCGTCCGCCTTGAAAAAGGATAGCGGTTCTGCTGGTTCTACCGAACGGATCAAATCAATGGCATTGACAGCCGACAACCTGCTCGAATACCTGCGCGATGAGCTCGGAGTGGAAACGAACGATGTCGAAGTCGCGACACCACTGTTCAGCTCGGGCGTAATCGACTCCTTTGCTCTGGTACAGCTCATCACGTACCTTGAAGAGCACTGCAACGTCCGCTTCGACGCGGCGGACGTCAGCCTCGAGAACCTCGACAGCATCGAGCGCATTCTCGCCCTGGTCGAACGCAGTACGCCCTAGCGCGCGGCACGGAGGGGAGATGCCGCCACGCGACGCCGTGCTTCTGCAGATCGTTCGCGATCATGGCACGCCGTGCTTCGTCTATTTCATCGACCAACTGCGGGCGCGCATCGCGCATCTGCGCGGTGCATTCGGCGGGCGCTTCGCCCTCAGCTACGCGGTCAAGAGCAATCCCAACCCCGGCGTGCTGAGCCGCCTGCACGGCCAGGTCGACAGCCTCGATGTGTCGTCCGGCGGTGAAGTGGTGCGCGCCCGCGCGGCGGGCTGGCCAGGCGCGAAGTTGAGCTTCACCGGCCCGGCGAAGACCGCGAGCGAGCTGCGGGCGGCGATCGAACACGGCGTCGCTGAGATCGTCCTCGAATCGGTCGATGAAGCGCGGTTGCTGAACGAAAGTTGCGTGCGCGCCCACAAGACCCAGGGCGTCCTGGTGCGCATCGCCCCCAAGAAAGTCCCGCGTGGCTTTGGCGTCAGCATGAGCGGCGCGGCGACCCAGTTTGGCATCGACGAGGAAGACATCGACGGCGCCATCGCGGCGATTCAGGCGCTGCCCGGCCTCGAGGTGCGCGGCCTGCACATCTACTCCGGGACGCAGTGCCTGCGAGCCGATGCCATCGCTGAGAATTACGAAATTTTCATCGATCTCTTTCGCCGCGTGTGCGAGACGCACCGCCTGCGGCCGCAGCGGCTGATCTTCGGTTCCGGCATTGGCATTCCGTACTACGAGAACGACAAGCCGGTCGATCTCGCAGCGGTCGCGGCGCGTGTGAACCCGGCGCTCGACCAACTCGCGCACCGCCTCGGCAACCCGCAGTTGGTGCTCGAAACCGGCCGCTATCTGATTGGCGAAGCCGGCGTGTACCTGACGCGGGTGATTCGCAAGAAGTCCTCGCGCGGCGCCGAAATTTGCTTGTGCGACGGCGGCATGAACCACCATCTCGGCGCCGCCGGCCACCTCGGCACCGTGCTGTTTCGCAACTACCGGATGTTCCGCCTGGGCGCGCCGAGTGACGGCGTGTCACGCCCCTACAATCTGGTGGGGCCGCTGTGCACCTCCATCGACAGTTTCGGGCGGCAAGTGCAGCTCCCCGAGATCAATGCCGGCGACGTCGTCGGCATCGAGTGCAGCGGCGCCTACGGGGTGACGGCGAGCCCGATCCACTTCATCAGCCATCCACCACCGCGCGAGCTGCTTGTCGAAACGGTGGATGGGAAGCTGTGCATCGATGAGTCCAGCATGTTCCGACCGCCCGGCGATGCCGCGGCAGGGCCGCTTTTCACAGCCCGCTGAGCGACGAGTCCTCCTTCCCGGTCGGCGGATCTGGAATTGCTCATTCGCCGCGCGCCGGGCTCTTTACTCAGTCCTATCCACCACCCCGTCCTATTTCTTGCTCAAATAATCCCGAAAACCTCAATTGAAGGTCAACCGGCGATCAAGGCGGCGATCGCCGGATAG